>NZ_MWOM01000065.1:7781-21060 GCF_012931925.1 Acidovorax sp. SRB_24 | reverse complement strand
TGGCGCGCCCACGCCTTGGCGTCGGCCGGCGCAGCGCCAAAACGCTTGTCCCAGACGCTGCGCGCGCGCTCGAGCTCCGAGTCCTTGAGCTGTGCCACGGCCTCGCGCACCAGCGCCGGGTCGATGCCCTTGGCCTGCAGTTCTTGGCGCACCCGCGCCGCGCCGAGGCTGGCGGCGCGGCGGTTCACGACGGACGCGACCACGCGCGCCTCGCTGATGAAGCCCTTGGCCTGCAGGTCGTCGAGCACGCGCTCGATCTGGCCGGGCTCTTCCTCGTGCCGCGCCAGCTTGCGGCCGAGCTCGGCGCGCGAATGCTCGCGCGCTGCCAGGTAGCGCAGCGCGCGGCCCTTGAGGGAGGGGGAAGAAGGGGGCGACCGCATGCGGTGAGGCAAGCGCCTGTGTGCTATTTTTAATATAGCTATAGACGCTTGCCCTGTATGCGTTTAGTCGACTTTCTGCTCGGATTTGCGGGCGCGCGCTGCGGGCGCTGCCACCACGCCATCGGCCGCGTCGCTTTCGCTTTCGATCACCGCCTCGGGCGCGGCGGCCACCGGCAGCGCGGCCGGCAGGAGCGCAATGCCCAGGCCTTCGCGCACCTTGTTCTCGATCTCGTGCGCCAGCTGCGGGTTCTCGCGCAGGAACTCGCGCGCGTTGTCGCGGCCCTGGCCGATCTTCTCGCCGTTGTAGGCGTACCAGGCGCCCGACTTCTCGACGATGCGTGCGACCACGCCCATGTCGATGATCTCGCCCTCGCGCGAGATGCCCTCGCCGAACAGGATGTCGAACTCGGCCGTCTTGAACGGCGGCGAGACCTTGTTCTTGACCACCTTGACGCGCGTCTCGTTGCCCACCACTTCCTCGCCCTTCTTGATCGAGCCGATGCGGCGGATATCGAGGCGCACCGAGGCGTAGAACTTGAGCGCGTTGCCGCCGGTGGTGGTTTCGGGCGAGCCGAACATCACGCCGATCTTCATGCGGATCTGGTTGATGAAGATCACCATGCAGTTGGTCTTCTTGATGGTCGAGGTCAGCTTGCGCAGCGCCTGGCTCATCAGGCGTGCCTGCAGGCCCGGCAGGCTGTCGCCCATGTCGCCCTCGATTTCGGCCTTGGGCGTGAGCGCCGCGACCGAGTCGATGACGATCAGGTCCACGGCGCCCGAGCGCACCAGGCTGTCGACGATCTCGAGCGCCTGCTCGCCGGTGTCGGGCTGCGAGATCAGCAGGTCCTGCAGGTTCACGCCGAGCTTTTGCGCGTACTGGATGTCGAGCGCGTGCTCGGCGTCGACGAAGGCGCACTGGCCGCCCTGTTTCTGCATTTCGGCGATGACCTGCAGCGTCAGCGTCGTCTTGCCCGACGATTCCGGGCCGTAGATTTCAACGACGCGGCCGCGCGGCAGGCCGCCGACGCCCAGCGCCACGTCAAGGCCGAGCGAGCCGGTCGAAACCACCTGGATGTCCTCGATCACCTCGCCTTCGCCCAGGCGCATGATGGTGCCCTTGCCAAACTGCTTCTCGATCTGCGCGAGCGCGGCCGCCAGGGCCTTGGTTTTTTCAGCGTCGGCGGGCATGCTGCGGCTGATGGGTGCGTTCATGAAAAACTCCTTGAATATCAACAGGATAAAAACACAGAACCCAGCTGCCTTGGATGCCTGACTGGATGCTTGAACAGTAGTTTATGGGCATTGTTAAAAACTTCAAACCCATAATTTAGTCAGTTTGACTGTCTATTTGAGGCGCTGCCTGGAGGATCCCGATGGCCGTTTTTTCCGCTGCTGAAGAGGGCTGGCGCCTGACCCACCTGGGCCGCCTGATGGGCGATGCGCTGCGCCGCTTCGATGCGCGCGTGCTGCAGCTGATGGCGCACGACGTCGAGGTGCCGCTGGCGCTGTCGAACCTCGCCGCGCGCGATCAGGTCAGCGCCGCCCATGTGCACATCACGCGCCACCTCTCGCTCGCGGGCGACCGCCTGACCGACCTGGCGCAGCGCGCCGGCATGACCAAGCAGGCCATGGCCGCGCTGGTGGACCAATGCATCGCCTGGGGCCTGGTCACGCGCACGGTCGACCCCTACGACGCGCGCGCGCGCCGCGTGTGCTTCACGCCCACGGGCCTGGCCTGGCTGCAGGCCTTCCGCACAGCGGTGGCGCAGGCCGAGGCCGAGTTCCGCGCCGAAGTGGGCGACGAGGTGGCCGCCGTGGTCGCGATCGGGCTGGAGGCCTATGCCGGCGGCGCGCCGCCCTGATCGGCGGGGGCCGGCTCGGCCGGCTCGGCATTGGCCAGCAGCCAGGTGCGGAAGCTGTCGAGCGTATGCAGTCGGTTGCGCCCCTCGGGGTAGCAGAACCAGTAGCCCAGGCGGCTGCGGTAGCCGCCGCCGGGCAGCGGCTCGCGCACCAGGCCGGCGCTGATTTCGTCCTGCACCAGGCAGCGCGGCACCAGGGCCAGGCCCATGCCCGCCATCACGGCGCGGATCATGGTCTGGAACTGGTCGAATTGCGTGCCGGCCCAGGGCTGCAGCCCGTCCATGCCGTGCGTGTCGCCCCAGCGCAGCCAGGCGTCGGGCACCGTGACATGGCGCAGCAGCGGGTAGCCGGCCACGTCCTGTGGCTCGGCGATCGGCCAGTCGGCCACGCGCGTGCGGGGCGCGATCAGCGCCACGTCATTGCCGGCCAGATAGTGGGCATGGGCGCCGGGCCAATGGCCGTCGCCGAACAGGATGGAGCAGTCGAGCTCGGGGCGTTCGAAGTCGTAGCCGTGCACATACGGCACGAAATGCAGTGTGATCTGTGGGTGCTGCAGCTGGAACTGCGGCAGGCGCGGGATCAGCCACTTGGCGCCGAAGGTCGGCAGGCTCGACAGGTGCAGGGCGCCGCCGCCGTCGTCGCTGGTGATGAGGTCGAGCGTGGCGGCCTCGAGCTGCGCGAGCACGGCGCGCACGGCCTTTTCGTACTGCGCGCCGGCGGGCGTGAGCGCCAGGCGCTTGCGGCTGCGCTCGAACAGCGGCACGCCCACCCAACTCTCGAGCTCCTTGACCTGCTTGCTGACGGCGCTTTGCGTCAGGTGCAAGGCCTCGGCCGCGCGCGTGACGCCGCCAAAGCGCGCCACGGTGGAGAACGAACGCAGCAGGTGCAGCGGCGGGGCCAGGCGGCGCAGGGACATGGTAGAAACCTCTTTCAACATTCTCAAACGGAATGTTATCAGGCGCAGGCGTTGCTTTGGATTCTGCCGCTGTTGCGCTACTCTTTGTTGGAATCAAAGGAGATCCATCCATGCAACGCCGTCAATTGTTGGCCTCGCTCGCCGCCGCATCTTTCATTCCTGGAATGTCTTTTGCCCAGGAAGGCAAACCCCTGCGCATCGTCATTCCGTTTCCGCCGGGAGGCGCAACCGACATCACGGCGCGCAGCCTGCAAGAGGCGCTCGCGCGCATCCTCAAGCAGCCGGTGGTGCTGGAAAACCGCGCCGGCGCCGGCGGCTCGATCGGCACCACGGAAGTGGCCCGCGCCACGCCCGACGGCCTCACTTTCGGCATTGCGACGCTGTCCACGCACGGCGTCAACCCCGCGGTCTATGCCAAGCTGCCCTACGACCCGGTCAAGGACTTTGTCGGTGTGACGGAAATCGTCAAGGCACCCGGCGTGATCGTCGTCAACCCCAACGTCTTGCCGGTCAACAGCTTTGCCGAGCTGGTCAAGTACCTCAAGGCCAACCCCGGCAAGGTGTCGTACGCCACGCCGGGCAACGGCACCATCGGCCACATGTGGGGCGAGCTGTTCAAGAGCAGCACGGGCACCTCGATGGTCCACATCCCCTACCGCGGCGCCGGCCCGGCCATCAACGACGTGCTTGGCGGCCAGGTGCCGGTGTACTTTGACCAGGTGGCTTCGTCGCTGCCGCACATCCAGGCCGGCAAGCTCAAGGCGCTGGCCGTGTCCTGGCACGAGCGCCTGGACGTTCTGCCCGCGGTGCCCACCTATGGCGAGCTCGGCTATGCGGTCAACAACGACCCGTCGTGGTTCGGCATGGTGGCCCCGGCCGGCACGCCCGCCGCCTTGGTCGAGCGCATGCAGCAGGCTGTGGCCCAGGCGCTCAAGGAGCCCGCGGTGCGCCAGCGCCTGGCGGGCCAGGGCCTGTACCCCTCGGGCTCCACGCCCAAGGAGTTCAGCGCGCAGATCGTGCGCGAAATAGAAAAGATGAAACGCGTGGCTGCCTTCGCCCACGTGAAGATGGACTAAGCCCCACCCCGCTCCCCCTGGCGCGGGCAGCATGCCCTGGCGCCGGCCGCGTCCCGCAGGGGCCGGCCGGGGCTGGCGCAGACCGCGCAGACGTGGGAGCATTTCCCCTGCCACCTGAAGACCCCTATGCACGCAGCACTGAAGTTGATGAACCACCGTTTCCAGAACGCCCAGCCGGGCGCGTCCGGAGAGGCCGGCGCGGCCTGCCGGCCCCCGCCCATGGTGACGCGCATCGCTGGCAGCACGCCGCTGGTGCTGGACTCGCCGCACAGCGGCACCCATTACCCGAGCGACTTTGGCGCCGCCTGCGACCTGGCCACGCTGCGCCGCGCCGAGGACACGCACGTCGAAAAGATCTATGCCTTTGCGCCCGCGCTGGGCGTGGACTGGATCGAGGCGCATTTCCCGCGCATCTACCTCGACGCCAACCGCGACACCACCGAGGTGGACACCGGCATGTTCGACGGCGCATGGACCGATCCCGTCACCACCGACGAGCTGGTGCTGCAAAAGGTGCGCCTGGGCAAGGGCCTGATCTGGAAGTTCACCGACGAGGGCGTGCCCATCTACGACCGCCTGCTCTCGGTGGACGAGGTGCGTGCGCGCATCGCGCGCTGCTGGCAGCCCTACCATGCCGCCGTGCAGCAGGCGATCGAGGCCGCGCACGCGCGCCACGGCTACAGCATCCACATCAACTGCCACTCGATGCCCGCCGTGGCCGCCAGCCACGCCACGCTGCACCCGGGCCTGGTGCACGCCGACTTCGTGGTTGGCGACCGCGAGGGCAGCACCGCCGACCCGGCGCTGTCGCAGCTGATCTGCGCGCACCTGCGCGACTGCGGCTACAGCGTTGAATACAACTACCCCTACAAGGGCGTGGAGCTGGTGCGGCGCTATGGCGACCCGGCGCGCCACCGCCACAGCGTCCAGATCGAGATCAACCGCAAGCTCTACATGGACGAGCAGACGCTCGAACTCCACCCCGAGGGCTTTGACCGCCTGCGCACCGACCTGCAGGCGCTGGTCCACAAGCTCCTGGCGCACGACCCGCGCTGAAAGCGCGGGCGCGGCGCGCGCTGCCGCCTAGAATCCGTGGAAAACCGCTGCGGCGCCATGCCGCGGCCGGACCACAGGAGACACCCGCATGCGCATCCTCATCGCCGAAGACGACCAGGTGCTGGCCGACGGACTGCTGCGCACCCTGCGCAGCTCGGGCGCCGTGGTGGACCACGTGGCCAACGGCAGCGAAGCCGACGCCGCGCTGATGACGAACAACGAGTTCGACCTGCTGATCCTCGACCTGGGCCTGCCCAAGATGCACGGGCTCGAAGTGCTCAAAAAGCTGCGCAGCCGCGGCTCGGCCCTGCCGGTGCTGATTCTCACCGCGGCCGACAGCGTGGACGAGCGCGTCAAGGGCCTGGACTTCGGCGCCGACGACTACATGGCCAAGCCGTTCTCGCTGCAGGAGCTCGAAGCGCGCGTGCGCGCGCTCACGCGCCGCGGCATGGGCGTGACCAGCGCCACCATCAAGCACGGCCCGCTGGTCTACGACCAGGCCGGGCGCGTGGCCACCATCGACGGCAAGATGGTCGAGCTGTCGGCGCGCGAGCTGGGCCTGCTCGAGGTGCTGCTGCAGCGCGCCGGCCGCCTGGTCAGCAAGGACCAGCTGGTCGAGCGCCTGTGCGAGTGGGGCGAGGAGGTCAGCAACAACGCCATCGAGGTCTACATTCACCGCCTGCGCAAGAAGATCGAGAAAGGGCCGATCCGCATCGCCACGGTGCGCGGTCTGGGCTATTGCCTGGAAAAGATTTCCGGCTAGGCCCGCGCCATGCTATTTATTCAATAGCTATTGGCGCTTATCCAGAAAGCGTTTGAGGCACTTTTTACCCCTAAGGCGATCTTGAAGATCTTCCAGCGCGAGCAGCGCTCCCTGTTCGGCGAGATCCTCGACTGGATGCTGACCCCGCTGCTGCTGCTATGGCCGGTGAGCCTGGCGCTGACCTGGCTGGTGGCGCAGGGCATCGCCAACAAGCCCTTCGACCGCGCGCTCGAATACAACGCCCATGCCCTGGCCCAACTCATCACCGTGCAGGGCGACGAGGCGCGCTTCAACCTGCCCCAGCCGGCCAGCGAGATCCTGCGCGCCGACGACTCCGACACCGTCTACTACCAGGTCAAGGGGCCGGGCGGGCGGCTGCTCTCGGGCGAGCGCGAGCTGCCCGGCCCGGCGGAGGATGAAACGCCCGTGGTCGGCGAGGTGCGGCTGCGCGATGCCGAGCTGCGCGGCATCGCCATCCGCATGGCCTACATCTGGGTGCGCCTGCCCGGCAAGGGGCAGCCGTTGGGGCTGGTGCAGGTGGCCGAGACGCGCGAGAAGCGCAGCGTGCTGGCCACCGAGATCATCAAGGGCGTGATGGTGCCGCAGTTCGTCATCCTGCCGCTGGCCGTGCTGCTGGTGTGGCTGGCGCTGGCGCGCGGCATCCAGCCGCTCAACCAGCTCGAAGCGCGCATCCGCGCACGCAGCCCCGACGACCTGAGCCCGCTCGACAACAAGACCGTGCCGCTCGAAGTGGCGCCGCTCGTGGCCTCGGTGAACGACCTGCTGACGCGGCTGAGCGACTCGATGGCGACGCAAAAGCGCTTCCTGGCCGACGCCGCGCACCAGCTCAAGACCCCGCTGGCCGGCCTGCGCATGCAGGCCGACCTGGCGCAGCGCGAGGGCACGAGCACCGAGGAGCTCAAGCGCTCGCTGCAGCAGATCGGGCGCGCCAGCATCCGCGCCACGCACACCGTCAACCAGCTGCTGGCGCTGGCGCGCGCCGAGGGCAGCAACACGCAGAAGGCGCGCCTCCCCTGCGACCTGGCGCGCCTGACCATGGACGTGGTGCGCGACTCGGTGCCGCGCGCGCTCGAAAAGCACATCGACCTGGGCTACGACGGCGCCCAGCCCGGCGACCCCGGCGTGTGGGTGGACGGCAACCCCACGCTGCTCAAGGAGCTGGTGCGCAACCTGCTCGACAACGCGATCAACTACACGCCCTCGGCCGCCGACAAGCCCGGCGTGGTCACGGCGCGCGTGCTGGCCGACCCGTTTGGCCATGTGCTGCTGCTGCAGGTGGAGGACTCGGGCCCCGGCGTGCCCGAGGCCGAGCGCGAGCTGATCTTCCAGCCGTTCTACCGCGCGCTCGGCAGCGAGGCCGACGGCTCGGGCCTGGGCCTGCCCATCGTGCTGGAAATCGCGCGCCAGCATGGCGCCGAGGTGATGGTGGAGGCCGCCCACCCGGACCACCACCCGCCGGGCGCCCGCTTCACGGTGCGCTTGCCGGCCAACGCGGACGCCTAGAGCGCCGCCGCGCTCAGAAGCAGGGGCGCAGCGGCTTGTCCGCCAGCGCCGGGCGCAGCGCCTCGAGCTGCGCGCGCAGGGCGGCATCGACCAGCGGCAGGCGCAGCGTGAAGCTCTCGGCCTCCGCGCGTTCGACCACCACGCGCGCGCTGCGCACCCCCTGGGCCGCCAGCGTGGCCAGGGCGCGCTGCGCGGCATCTTCGGACGCGAAGCGCCCCAGCGACAGGCCGGGCTCCAGCGCCGCGTTGCCGGGCCGGTCGAACGCCACGCCGCGGGCGCGCAGTTCGGTGCGCTTCTTGGCCAGCGCCTCGGCATCGGCAAAACGGCCCATGTAGACCATCCAGCGCCCGGCGGTGGTGCTGCGCTCGAGGTTCCAGCTGTCGGGCGGCAGGGCCGCCGCGGCGCTGCGCCAGGCCTGCGCCTCGGCCGCGTCGAGCCCCCCGGCCTGCAGGCACGCGCCGCGCTCGGCCGGCGCGGCAGACGCCAGCGGTGCCTCGCCCGCCGGATCGGACGCTGGCGCCGGGGCCGGCGCGTCGGCTTTGGGGGGCACGATGCGCAGCGCCTCGGGGGCGATCTGCTGCGCCAAGCGCTGCGGCTCGGACGTCTGCGCCGGCGCCCAGCCCCAGGCGCCCATCAGGCCCTGCGCCCAGGCGAAGTAGCCGGCATTGGCCAGCAGCAGGATAAGCACCAGGGCGCGCAGCATGCGTCAGCCCGGCAGGGTGTGCGCGGCGCTGGCCGGCCGCACGCTGATGTCGCCGCTGGTCACGGCCTGCATGCCCAGCGCGCTGTGCACCAGCAGGGCGCCGTCTTCGGCCACGCCGTGGGCCATGCCCCGGCTGCCGTCGCTGAGCACCACGGCGCGGCCCAGCAGCGCGTCGCGCTGGGCAAAACGCGCCTGCACGGGGGCAAAGCCGTACGCCTCGAACGACTGCAGCATCGCCACCAGCGGCGCCACCACGCGCAGCAGGGCGGCGGGCGCATCGATCTGCGCATCGACCTCCTGCAGGCAGCCCGGCGGCAGCGACATGCCGGCGCCCTCGCGCGGCAGCAGGTTCAGCCCCACGCCCACGACGACATAGCGCAGGGCCGCACTGACGGTGGCGCGGCCGCCGGGCGCCTCCTGCGGCGCCACGAAGCTGGCGGTTTCCACCAGGATGCCGCCGAGCTTGCGGTCGCCGCCGGCGCCGCCCAGCCACAGGTCGTTGGGCCACTTCAGCGCGATGCGCGGCGTGGCGCTGCCCGCCGGCGGCAGCGCAGGCTGCAGGCTCTCGGCCACGCTCACGCCCACGGCCAGCGACAGGCCCGACCAGTCCGCCGGCGCCAGCGGCAGGCCCAGCGAAAACGTCAGCGCATCGCCCGGCGCCGTGTGCCAGGCCCGGCCCAGGCGCCCGCGCCCGGCCGTCTGCTGCTCGGCCACCAGCAGCACGGGCTCGCAGCGGCCGGCGCGCGCGCGGCGCATGAGTTCGCTGTTGGTCGAGTCGATGCAGGGCAGCACCTCGACGGTGAAACCCGGCAGCCGCGGTGCCACGGCCTCCCAGATGGCCTCGGCGGGCCAGCGCATCGGCGTGGTCATGCGGTGCGCTTTGCTTTCTTGGCCCTGCCCAGCGGGGCCGGCGCGGCCGGGCCGCGCTTGGGCGCGAGCAAGGTGCCACGGCAGTTCTGGCTGCCGCACCAGCACGGGTATTCGGCCTTGAGCTTCGCGGTGTAGCGCTCCTCGAGGATCAGGCCGTAGTCGTAGTTCAGTTCTTCGCCGGCCGCAATGTTGCGCAGCGCGGTGATGAAGATGCGGCCGTCCCGCTCGTCGGCAAAGCAGTTCGGGTCGCACGAGTGGTTGATCCAGCGCGAGGAGTTGCCGCCCACGTTGGCGTCGATCACGCGGTCTTCATCGACATGGAAGTAGAACGTGTGGTTGGGGTTGAGCGGGTCGTGCGGGTGGCGGTCCTGCGCCTCCTGCCAGCCGATGACCTCGCCGGTGTATTCGATCAGCACCTCGCCCTCGGCGATATCCTGCACCGCGAACACGCCCTTGCCATGCACGCCCGAAAGGCGGGTCTGGATGCGGCGGCCTGCGAAGGCGGGGAAGGCGGTGCGGGGCATGGCAAAACTCTGTTAACTTAAATGAGCACACAGGTGCGTGCGCGTGCACGCGCGTGGAGCCCAGATTGTAGAAGCGCCCGGAGCGTCTCTCCGGGACACGGCCAGCATGGCGAGACCCAACATGACCAAGACACTGGTAATTGCAGAAAAACCCTCGGTCGCGCAAGACATCGTGCGCGCCCTCACGCCCGTGGCGGGCAAGTTCGACAAGCACGACGAGCATTTCGAGAACGAGCGCTACGTCGTCACCAGCGCCGTCGGCCACCTCGTCGAGATCCAGGCGCCCGAGGAATTCGACGTGAAACGCGGCAAGTGGAGCTTTGCCCACCTGCCGGTGATCCCGCCGCACTTCGACCTCAAGCCCGTCGACAAGACCAAGACGCGCCTGAACGCCGTGGTCAAGCAGGCCAAGCGCAAGGACGTGACGGCACTTATCAACGCCTGCGACGCGGGGCGCGAGGGCGAGCTGATCTTCCGGTTGATCGAGCAGTACGCCGGCGGCGCCAAGCCGCTGGGCAAGCCGGTGCAGCGCCTGTGGCTGCAGTCGATGACGCCGCAGGCCATCCGCGAGGGCTTCGAGAAGCTGCGCAGCAACGAGCAGATGGCGGGCCTCGCCGACGCTGCGCGCAGCCGCTCCGAGGCCGACTGGCTGGTCGGCATCAACGGCACGCGCGCCATGACGGCTTTCAACTCGCAGGGCGGCGGCTTCTTTCTGACCACCGTCGGCCGGGTGCAGACGCCCACGCTGTCGCTGGTGGTCGAGCGCGAGGAGAAGATCCGCAAGTTCGTGAGCCGCGACTACTGGGAAATCCACGCCAGTTTTGCCGCCCAGGCTGGAAGCTACCCGGCCAAGTGGTTCGACCCGCAGTGGAAGAAGAACAGCGACGATGCCGAGCTGCGCGCCGACCGCGTCTGGTCGGGCGCAGAGGCCAGCGCCATCGCCGACGCCGCGCGCGGCCAGCCCGCCAGCGTGACCGAGGAAAGCCGGCCCACCACGCAGGCGCCCGGCCAGCTGTTCGACCTGACCAGCCTGCAGCGCGAGGCCAACGGCAAGTTCGGCTTCTCGGCCAAGACCACGCTGGCGCTGGCGCAGAGCCTCTACGAGCGCCACAAGGCCCTGACCTACCCGCGGACCGACTCGCGCGCGCTGCCCGAGGACTACGTGCCCGTGGCCCGGCAGACCTTCGAGATGCTGGCCGGCAGCGGCATGGCGCACCTGGCGCCGCACGCGCGCACGGCGCTCGAGGGCGGCTACGTGCGCCCGAGCAAACGCATCTTCGACAACGCCAAGGTCAGCGACCACTTTGCCATCATCCCCACGCTACAGGCGCCCAGCGGCCTGTCCGAGGCCGAGCAAAAGCTCTACGACCTGGTGGTGCGCCGCTTCATGGCGGTGTTCTTCCCGAGCGCCGAGTACCTGGTGACCACCCGGATCAGCAAGGTCGAGCAGGCCGGCAAGGCGCACCACTTCAAGACCGAAGGCAAGGTGCTGGTCAAGCCGGGCTGGCTGGCGATCTACGGCAAGGAGGCCGCCGCCGAGGTGCCCGATGCCAAGGAAGGCGACAAGGGCCAGAACCTGGTGCCAGTGCAGCCGGGCGAGCGGCCGCGGGCAAGCCAAGTCGACCCCAAGGCGCTCAAGACCAAGCCGCCTGCGCGCTACTCCGAAGCCACGCTGCTGGGCGCCATGGAGAGCGCCGGCAAGCAGGTCGAAGACGAAAGCATGCGCGAGGCCATGCAGGAAAAGGGCCTGGGCACGCCCGCCACGCGCGCCGCCACCATCGAAGGCCTGCTGGCCGAAAAGTACATGCTGCGCGAAGGCCGCGAAATCATCCCCACGGCCAAGGCCTTCCAGCTGATGACGCTGCTGCGCGGCCTGGGCGTGAAGGAGCTCTCGCGCGCCGACCTGACCGGCGAGTGGGAGTACAAGCTCGCGCAGATGGAAAAGGGGCAGCTCAGCCGCGCCACCTTCATGGCCGAGATCGCCGCGATGACCGAGCGCATGGTCCGGCAGGCCAAGGAATACGACCGCGACACCATCCCGGGCGACTACGCCACCCTGGAGGCCCCGTGCCCCAACTGCGGCGGCGTGGTCAAGGAGAACTACCGCCGCTACGCCTGCGTCGGCAAGCCGGGCGCCGAACCCTGCGGATTTTCGTTCGGCAAGTCGCCGGCCGGGCGCACCTTCGAGCCGCAGGAGGCCGAGCAGCTGCTGGCCACGCGCAAGATCGGGCCGCTCGAGGGCTTCCGCTCCAAAGCCGGCTGGCCGTTCACGTCCGAGATCGTGCTCAAGTACGACGACGAGGCGCACAACTACAAGCTCGAATTCGACTTTGGCGACGACAAGAAGGCCGAAGAGTCGGGCGAGCTGGTCGAGTTTGCCGACGCAAGCCTCGGCCCCTGCCCGGTCTGCGGCGCGTCCGTGCACGAGCACGGCAGCAACTATGTCTGCAGCAAAGCCGTGCCCACGGCCGCGCAGCCCACGCCCAGCTGCACGTTCAAGACCGGCAAGGTCATCCTGCAGCAGCCCGTGGAGCGCGCGCAGATGCACAAGCTGCTCGAGTCCGGCAAGACCGACCTGCTCGACAAGTTCGTGAGCATGCGCACGCGCCGCGCTTTCAAGGCGCACCTGGCCTGGGACAAGGAGGCCGGCAAGGTCAACTTCGAGTTCGCACCGAGCAAGTTCCCGCCGCGCAAGACGCCCGCTGCCGCTGCAAAAACAGGAGCTGCCAGCGCACGCCCTGTAAGCGCTGCAGCCAAAAAAGCCGCAAAACCTGCGGCCGCGAAGAAAGCCGCCGCCAAGACCCCCAAGGCCGCCACCGCCAAGGCCCCGCGCAAGCCCGCCGCTGGCAAGGCGCCGAGCCCGCAGCTCGCCGCCGTGATCGGTGCCGAGCCCGTGGCGCGGCCCGAGGCGGTCAAGAAGATCTGGGAATACATCAAGGCCCACAACCTGCAGGATCCCAAGGACAAGCGCACCATCGTGGCCGACGACAAGCTGCGCGCCGTGTTCGGCAAGGACCAGGCCGGCATGTTCGAGCTGGCGGGCATCCTGGGCCAGCACCTGGGGTGATGGCCTGGCGGAGCCCGCCCGCCGCGGGCCTTGTGGGAGTGGATGTGTGAGCACCGAGCCTTTGTTCCAGACCCGGGCCTTCGTGCCCACGCCCGAGCAGCGCGCCGTGCAGACGGCCGCTGCGCGCACGCTGGTGATCGAGGCCAATGCGGGGGCCGCCAAGACCACCACGCTGGCGCTGCGCATGGCCGAGAGCTGGCAGCGCGGCACCGCGCCCGACGCGTTCCTGGCACTCATGCACACCGACACCGCCTGCCAGGCGCTGCGCGACGCGCTGCACAAGATCGGCGTGCCCGCGCCGGTGCGCCAGCGCATGCGCATCGCCACCTTCGAGCAGTTTTGCACCGCCCTGCTGGCCGACGCCAGCGCGCGCCCCGTGCCCGTGCTCGCCACGCCCGAGCAGCTGCGCCCCCATGTCTGGCAGGCCGTGCAGCACGTGGAGCAGGCCGAGGACGAGCGCTGGCGCGATGCCCTGCAACTGCCCGCGCAGGGCGACAGCGGTTTTGTCGAGGAATTCCTGGCCGTGGCCGACCGGCTTAA
>NZ_MWOM01000065.1:3215-7679 GCF_012931925.1 Acidovorax sp. SRB_24 | reverse complement strand
GCGTGGACGAAATGCACGACATGAACCAGGCCGCCTTCACCGTGCTGGCGGCGCTGCTCAACTCCACCTTCAGCCTGTTCTGCGGCGTCGGCGACCGCGACCAGGTCATCCACAGCGCCGGCGGTGCCGACGCCATCTTCATGGCCGGCGCCATCACCGAGGCCACCGGCCGCCCCGTAGTGCGTCTGCCGCTCACGCCCAGCCACCGCTTTGGCAAGCGCTTGGCCGCCAAGGTCGCGCGCCTGGCCGACAAGGCCTACGACAGCGCCGCCGCGCACGACACCGGCGTGGCGCTGCTGTCCTACGGCGACGGCGCGCAGTGCGTGGACCTGGTGCTGGCCGAAGTAGCCCGCTGGCGCGCCACGCCGCGCGCGCGCATGGACCAGTGCGCCGTGCTGCTGCGCCACGCGCACCAGTCGGTGGGCATCGAGAACGCGCTGATCGCGGCGGGCGTGCCCTACACGCTCAGCGGCATGGGCAGCTACCTGCTGCGCCCCGAGGTGCTGCTGGTGCGCGGCCTGCTGGCCGTGGCCACCGACAACTTCGAGAGCGTGGCCGAGCCGCGCACGCGCGAGGCGCTGATGCACGCGCTGGTGTTCTTCTGCGGCGCGCGCATCACGGTGGCCGGGCGCGAGCACGAGTCGCAGCAGGACCTGCTGGCCGATGCGATCCGCAGCGTCACCGACAACCCACTGTTCCTGCAGCACTTCTTCCAGAACCAGATCCTGCCCAACGTCGAGCCCGCCACGCGCCGGCGCCTGTGCGCCGCCGTGGCCGTGGCCCAGGAGCCGTCTGCGCCCGACATGCTGCAGCGCGTGCTCGGTGCGCTCGAGATCGACGCGCTCATCCACGGCGCCCTGGTCTCGCGCCAGCGCCGCCAGGAGGCGCAGGACAACCTCGCCGGCCTGTGCGCGGCCGCGCGCGGCTTTGCCTCGGCGCGCGACTACTTCCTGCACCTGAACCAGACCGAGCAGCGCCAGGGCGCGCTGCGCAGCGCGGCCAGCCTGGTGCTGGCCAGCATCGCGCACGTCAAGGGGCTGGAGTTCGAGCAGGTGGTGATCCCGTACCTGGAGCGCGGCATCTTTCCGGTGCCGCACGCCAGCGCCGAAGAAGAGCGCAACACGCTGTACGTCGGTATGACGCGCGCGCGCCGCCAGCTCACGCTGCTGGCGCACGCCGCGCGGCCCAGCAGCTTCGTGGCGCAGCTGGGCTATGTCATGACTGCATCTGCCGCACCTGCGGCGCCGGGTTGAACGCGTGGCCACAGCGCCGCGGGCAGCTGGGCACCCTGCTGTCACACGGGCGTCCTACAGTTTCCATGCTGCGCGCTCGGTGTGTCTTACTGCCATGCTGTGGCAGCTTCCTTGTCTGTCTTCATGAAAGGCCCTCTGCGATGTTCAAACCCCCCCTGCTCGCGGCGCTGTGCGTGTGCACCCTGGTCACCGCGGGCTGCAGCACCCTTGGCAACGGCCCGGCCGGCAGTGCCGCGAAGCCGCAGGTGATAGCGCACCGCGGCGCCAGCGGCTACCTGCCCGAGCACACGCTGGCCGGCTACGAGCTGGCGGTGCGCATGGGCAGCGATTTCATCGAGCCCGACCTGCAGCTCACCCGCGACGGTCAACTGGTCGCCATGCACGACGACAGCTTGCAGCGCACCACCAACGTCGCCAGCGTTTTTGCGCAGCGCGGCGGCGCCTACAAGGTGGCCGACTTCACGCTCGCCGAGATCAAGAGGCTCACCGTGCAGCCCTTTGGCCCCACGGCCGGGACGGCGCACGCGGGCTTTGTGCCCACGGCCGCGCAACCGCTGGCGGTGCCCACGTTCCAGGAGGTCATCGATCTGGCCAGGGCGCAAAGTGCGGCCACCGGGCGCGAGGTGGGCATCTACCCCGAGGCCAAGCAGGCCGACCCGGACATGGAGGACGGCATCCTTCAGGCACTGCAGGCCAATGGCTACCGCGCCGGCAGCAAGCTGTTCATCCAGTCGTTCAGCGACGCCACGCTGCGCAGCCTGCGCGCCAAGCAGCAGGCGCAGGGCCTGGCCTACCCGCTGGTGCAGTTGGGCTACGCCGCCGTGGCCGAAGACGGCGGGGTGCGCATGCGCGTGCGGGGCCCCGACGGGTGGAGGCTTCTGACGCTGCCCGAGGTGGCCACCTTCAGCGCGGGCGTGGGTGTTTCCGTCGGCAACAAGGCCTACCCGGTCACCCAGGCCTTCATCGACCAGGCGCATGCTGCCGGAATGCGGGTGCACGGCTGGACCTTCAACAAGCCCGATGCCGCACTTGCCGCGGCCGAGTTCCAGAGTTACCTGGCCATGGGCATGGACGGCATGTTCGCCAACTACCCCGACCTGGCGGTGGCGGCGCGCAATGCCTGGGCGGCCCAGCCCAAGCCCTGAGACCCGGCCCGGGGCGCCGGCTGCCTCTGCGGGCCGCCGCAGCCCGGGCCCGCAACCGGCAGGGCGGAGCGCTGCGGGCGCGCTACCCTCTGCGTGATCCCCTGACCGTTGACCGAGGTTGTTGCCATGTCCCTGCACCCCCGTGCCGTTTCTCCTTCCACCACCCCTGTGCCGGCGCGCTCCATCGCCCTGGCCGGCGCCAGTAATTTCCGCGACCTCGGCGGCTACGCCGGGCATGGCGGGCGCACGCTCAGGTGGCGCCGGTTGTTCCGCGCCGATCATTTGGCCGCGCTCAGCCCGGCCGATCTGCAGGTGCTGCGCGAACTCGGCATTGCCCGCACCGCCGACTTTCGCGGCGAGTCCGAGCGCAGCGCCTTTGCCTACGCGCTGCCCGGCGTCGCGCAGCACCACCTCACCATCGAGCCCACCGTGGTGCAGCGCACGCAGCAGCTGCTGAAGTCGGGCCACCAGCTCACCGCGCAGGACGCGGTGGGCCTGATGCAGGACACCTACCGCGGCTTCGTGCACGACAACGCGCCGCGCTTTGCGCAGCTGTTCGAACTGCTGCTCGACAGCGACGCGCCGCTGGTCTTCCACTGCACCGCGGGCAAGGACCGCACCGGCTTTGCCGCCGCGCTCATCCTGCTGGCGCTGGGCGTGCCGCGCGCCGTGGTCATGCAGGACTACCTGCTCACCAACGCGCTCTACCGCCGCCCCGCGAGTGTGGCCAGCGCTGCGCCCGACGAGGTGCTGCAGGTGCTCTGGCGCGTGCAGGAAGATTTTCTGGAGGCCGCGCTGCACGGTGTCGAAGCCGAGCACGGCGGCATCCAGCCCTATCTGGAGCGCGTGCTGGGCGTCAACGCCGCCGCGCAGCAGCGCCTGGCGGCGCTGTACCTGGAGCCCCGGCCGGCCGCTGCGTGAGGTGCGGATGACCCACTTGGGGGCGCTGCAGAAATCTGCCCGCCCCAGCGCTTAGCATTGCGGCCGCCACACACCGCTGTGCGCCCGGGCGGCGCCGCCACGGCCCGGCCTGCCGGGCGCTGCGACCGCCCCCTTTTTTCATGACCTTTTCTGGAGAATCCACACCATGCACCCTCGCCGCCTCCTGCTGACCACCGCCGTCTGCCTGGCCCTGGGCGTGGCCACGACCGCCCACGCGGCGTGGCCCGACAAACCGATCAAGCTCATCGTGCCCTTCCCGGCGGGCCAGGCCACCGACATCTTTGCGCGCGCGCTCGCCGACCAGCTGGGCCAGCGCCTGGGCCAGCCCGTGGTGGTCGAAAACAAGGCCGGCGCCGGCAGCAACATCGGCAGCGAGTTCGTCGTGCGCGCCACGCCCGACGGCTACACGCTGCTCGTCGCCGGCAGCGCGATGGCCGTGAACCAGACGCTGTACAAGAAGGTCGGGTTCGACCCCACCAAGGACCTCGTCGGCATCTCGCTGATCGCCAAGGTGCCGCTCATTTTCCTGGCCACGCCCGGCTCGGGCATCACCACCATGAAGGAACTGGTGGCCCAGGCCAAGGCCGCGCCCGGGCAGCTCAACTACGCCAGTGCGGGCATCGGCGGCACGCAGCACCTGTCGGGCGAGATGATGAAGGCGCGCGCGGGCGTGTTCATCACGCACATTCCGTACCGCGGCAGCGGCCCCGCGCAGGCCGACTTCCTGGGCGGGCAGGTGCCGCTGATGGTGGACTCGGTCACCGCGGCGATGCCCCACATCCAGTCCAAGCGCGCGATCCCGCTGGCCGTCACGTCGGCGCAGCGTTCCTCGCAGCTGCCCGATGTGCCCACCATGCGCGAAAGCGGCATCCCGGCCCTCAAGGACTTCGAGGCGGTCGGCTGGCTGGGCCTGATGGCGCCCAAAGGCACGCCGCCCGAGATCACCCAGCGCCTGAACCGCGAGGTGGTGGAGCTGCTGCGCAGCGAGCCGCTGGCGCGCTTCATCCGCGAACGGGGTTCGGAGCCGGCGCCCACCACCGGCCCCGAGTTCGACCGCTTCATCGCCAGCGAAGTGCGCCAATGGGGCGCCGCCGTGAAGGCGTCGGGCGCCTCGGTGGACTGAG
>NZ_MWOM01000065.1:0-3165 GCF_012931925.1 Acidovorax sp. SRB_24 | reverse complement strand
GAACAATGGGTGCTCGTGACCGGCGGCGCACGCGGCCTGGGCCAGGCCATCACGCGCGCCCTGGCGCGCGAAGGTGCCGGCGTGGTCATCAACTACCACCGCAGCGACAAAGCGGCCGGGGCCCTGGCCGAAGAGCTGGGCCCGCGCGCCATCGCGCTGCAGGCCGACGTGACCGACACCGCCGCCGTGCAACGGCTGTTTGCCGCCGCGCACGAGCGCGCCGGCCAGCCCATCAGCAGTGTGGTGAACAACGCGCTGATCGGTTTTCAGTTCGACGGCGACGCGCGCCCGCAGATCGGCGACATCGCCTGGCAGCGATTCAACCAGCAGATCGAAGGCGCCGTGAAGGGCGCGCTCAACACCTTGCAGGCCGCGCTGCCCGCCATGCGCGCGCAGGGCTTTGGTCGCATCGTGAACGTGGGCACCAACCTGTTCCAGAACCCCGTCGTGCCTTACCACGACTACACCGCCGCCAAGGCCGCGCTCCTGTCGCTCACGCGCACGGCGGCCAACGACCTGGGCCCCGACGGCATCACGGTCAACATGGTCTCGGGCGGCCTGCTGCGCACCACCGATGCCAGCGCCGCCACGCCCGAGGCGGTGTTCGACCTCATCGCCAGCCTGACCCCGCTGCGACGCGTGACGACACCGGCCGAGTTCGCCGACGCCGTGCTGTTCTTCCTCTCGCCCTGGGCGCGCGCCGTGACCGGGCAGAACCTGATCGTGGACGGCGGGCTGGTCAAGGGCTGAGCGGGCGCGAAACGTCAAACTTCATAGCTGTCAGCGTTTGGCCAGAAAGGATTAGAGGCCTTTTTGGCCATATTCAGCCAACACTGCCAGGATTCATTCCAGGTGCGCGAGCAGATGGCGCCAGAAGTTCAGGCGCGCTTCGAGCGTGGAGACCAGGATGTGCTCGTGCAGGGTGTGCGCGCCGTCGCCGTCGGCACCCAGGCCGTCGAGCGTGGGCACACCCAGTGCCGAGGTGAAGTTGGCGTCGCTGCCGCCGCCGGTCATGGGGGCGTCTTCGAGGGCAAAGCCGGCATGGCGGGCCGAGTCCTGCGCGCGCGCCAGCAGGACGGCGACAGCGTCGTTCTTCACCATGGGCGGGCGGTTCACTTCCACGTCGATGTCGAGCTCCATGTCGTAGCCCACGGGCTTGAGCGCCTGCATCTTGTCCACCAGTTCGTCCGCCGCCCGCAGGTCGGGCAGGCGAAAGTCCACCACGCAGCGGCACAACGCAGGCACGGTGTTGGTGGCCGTGCCGCCCTCGATGGTGCCGACGCTGACGGTGACGCCGCGCGCGTAATCGGTCATGGCCTCCAGCGCCAGGATCTGGTGCGCCATTTCGCGGATGGCGCTGCGGCCGTCTTCATGTTGCACGCCGGCATGCGCCGCCCGGCCCTTCACGCCCAGGCGCAGCATGCCCGTGCCCTTGCGCGCCGTCACGCACTTGCCGCCGTTGGCGCGCGCGGGTTCGCACACCAGGGTGTAGTGCGCTTTGCGTGCGAAGGCCTCGATGTGCGGGCGTGAGGCGTGGCTACCGGTTTCTTCGTCGGGCACGATCACAAAGTCCACCGGCAGCGCCGTGGCACCGGCAGCGGCCAGGTCGCGCAGGGCGGTCAGCGCCAGGTAGATTCCGGCCTTCATGTCGTAGCCGCCGGGGCCGTAAAGGCGGTCGCCTTCGATGCGGCAGGGGTTGTCGTGCAGCGTGCCCAGAGGGTGCACCGTATCGGAGTGCCCCAGGATCAGCAGGCCCGGCCGCGCATCGTCCATAGCGCGGTTGCTGATGTGCAGCAGCGGGCCCACGCCCGGGCCGAACGGCGTCACCGTGGCCTGCAGGCCCGCTTCCTGCGCATAGCTCTGCATGATTGCGACCATGCGCGCCAGGCCTTCAGGGTGGCTGGTGGGCGACTCGCATTGCATCCATGCAGTAATGCCGGCGACAAGGGACTGGGTGGTGGATGAGGTCATGGGTGCAGGCTCAGGTGGTGGGGGGGGCGTGGTCAGGCGGTGTGCTGGCCCGCGAGAGCGGCCAAGTGCTTGGCATCGGGCAGGCGGTGGTGAAACCACAGGTGCGCACACACGGCCGACATGGCTTTGCCGTCATGGCCGATGCCGGCGATGGAGTGCAGCTGCCAATGGAAGGGCAGGCCCCGGCGCGCGGCCTCGGCCTGGGCGGTGGCGTAGTAATGCCGGGCGCGTGCATAGCGGTGCGGCCCCTGGCGCAGCGCGGCGGGTTCGGACGGGAGGTGCGGGTCGTCCGTCACGGTGTCTTGCTCGCCTGCGAGGATGGTCAGCGGGGAGGCGAACAAGTTGGCCAGACTGTCCGCGCTGGCGGGTGTGCCGCCCAGCCCTTCGGGGAACGGGAGGTCGAGCCGTGGCAGGGTGTACCAGCCGGGGTTGCCTGCCGCCACCTGGGTGAACACGCCGGGCGTCAGCACGCTCATGAGCCGGTGCACGAACTGCCCGCCCGCCGAATGCCCGAACAGGTACAGCAGCTGGCTCGTCAGCACGCCCGAAGCCCGCAAGTCGTCCACCAGCCGGGTGATGACGGTGTACGACCATGCTGCGGGTGCTGTAGCAGGGGCTGTGCCGGCATGGGCCTCGCGGTCGGTGGTGGCCAGCAGGTTGCCGTTGTTGTAGCTGACCACGTCGGGCCATTGTTCGTTGGAAAACGTGGGTGCAATGATCACCAGGCCGTGCTCGTCGGCGGCGGGTACCCAGAAATCACGGTAGTCGCCCCCGTTGCGCATCACGCCGTGCTGCACGAGCACGATCGGGCTGGCCGGGCCGGCATGGGCGGGCCGGTAGGTGTTGAGCACGATCGAGCGGGCATCGGGCGCGGCGCCGTTGCGGTATTCAATGGCATGGCGGCCGGTGCGCAGCACCGCGCCGCGCAGGGTGGAGAGGCGGAGGTCGTTCGGCATGCGGCGTGGGGTTTCGTCAGGCAGCGCTGTGGTTCAGGTGGCAGGCGGACCAGTGGCCGGGTGCCACGGACTCCAGCACGGGCGCTGCTTCGCGGCAGCGTGCCAGGGCGTGCGGGCAGCGCGGGTGGAAGGTGCAGCCCGAGGGGGGATCGAGCGGCGAGGGGATCTCGCCGCTGATGGGCACGAACACGCGCTTGCGGCGGGCCAGGTTCGGCACCTCGGCCAGCAGGGCCTGGGT
>NZ_MWOM01000066.1:0-20438 GCF_012931925.1 Acidovorax sp. SRB_24 | reverse complement strand
TATACATCGTATCTAGTGAAGCAACGCCTGCGGCTGCGCCGTCATGACCCGGAGCGAGCGTCCAGCTGGCGCAGTGCTTTAGCCAACCTGGGTCTGGAACTGCCGGCTGCGCGCAGCTTCCGAACATCACTGCAATGAAGAAATTGCCCACACTGGCGATACCATGCGCGCATGACTACCCCTTCAGCACTGTCACAAGCGTCCAGCGTCCACTTTGGCCATGGGGGCCGCGTTTGCATCATCACAGGCGGTGCGCAAGGCATTGGCGAGGCCTGCGTGCGCCGGTTTGCGCTTGAAGACGCGAAGCTAGTGATTGCCGACGTGGACGGCGTGCGCGGCCTGGCGCTCGCGCAGGAGCTGGGTGCGCTGTATGTCCGCTGCGATGTGGGCGACAAGGCGCAAGTGGATGCGCTGGTGGTCCAAACCCTTGCAGCCTATGGGCGCATCGATGTGCTGGTGAACAATGCAGGAATCTTCCGCGCGGCCGATTTTCTCGATGTCACCGAGGCGGACTTTGACGCCGTGCTGCGCGTCAATCTCAAGGGAGCCTTCCTTGTGGGCCAGGCTGTGGCGCGGGCCATGGCGGCGGCCGGTGGGGGCGCCATCGTCAACATGAGTTCCGTCAATGGCGTGCTGGCCATCCCTACTATCGCCAGCTACAACGTGAGCAAAGGCGGCGTCAACCAGCTCACCCGCGCCATGGCATTGGCGTTGGCCGACAAGAACATCCGCGTGAATGCGGTGGCGCCTGGCACCATTGCCACCGAACTCGCTGCCAAGGCCGTGCTGACCAGCGACGACGCCAAAAACAAGATCCTCAGCCGCACGCCGATGAAACGGCTAGGCGAACCGGCCGAGATTGCCGATGTGGTGGCCTGGCTGGCCAGCGATGCCGCCAGCTACGTGACCGGCGAGATCGTCACGGTGGATGGCGGGCGCATGGCGTTGAACTACACCGTACCCGTTTGAGCCAACGCAAGCTATTGAATTGATAGCTTCTGGCGCTTGGTGGATAGGCGCTAGAGCGTCTTTTGGCTCTTAAAATCCATCATGGCTGCGGCGCACGCTTGAGCAAGCCTGCCATGCTGCGCGGCCATCCCACGGGGCCGAACCAGGCGCCGCCCGCAATGGCCCAGGCATTGACCAACCCGTAGAGCACCAGCGCCACAGCCTGCGCGGCAAACACTCCGGCCAAGCCCCCTCCCCAACCCAGGGCCAGCCACCCGCCGGTCACGGCCACGGCCAGGCGCACGGTGTTGCCCAGCACGGGCCAGAGCAGGCGCCCTGCCCCTTGCGAGGCAAAGTACAGCACCAGGCCCAGGCCGAAGAAGCCGTACGTCGGCCCGACCGTGCGCAGGTATTGGCCACCGGCTTCGAGCATGGCCGGATCGCTGTTGAACAGCGACAACCAGGCATTCGGGAAAGCCGCGGCCCCCAGGCCGATGGCTTGCGCCATCGCGAACGCCATGGCTGCGCCGATCCAGGTGGCGCGCAGGGCGCGCTCGCGCTGGGCGGCGCCAATGCAGGTGCCGACCATCGCGACCAGCGGTGCGCCCAGGCCGAACACCAGCGGAACCAGCAGGTATTCAAGGCGCGATGCGGTGCCATAGCCCGCAATGGCCGCCGTGCCAAAGCCGCCCACCAAGGCCGTCGTGACGCCAATGGTCACATTGGTGGCCACCGTGGACACCATGCCCACCAGCCCGACCCGCAGAATGTCCTTGAACAAAGCCCAGCGAAAGCGGATCTGCGCAAACGACGGCCGCAGCAGGCTGCGCGGAGACCACAGGTAGCCCGCCAGCACCAGGCTGCCAAGGAAGTAATACGCCATCAGCGCGATCGCGCCGCCCGCAATGCCCAGGCCAGGCAACGGGCCCCAGCCAAAGATCAGCAGGGGCGACAGCGGCACCAGCACGAACGCACCCAGCACCGTGACATAGGCCGGCACCGCCATATTGCCCGTGCCCCGGATCACGGCGGAGAGCGTGTTGAACAGCCAGACCAGAAAGGCGCCCGCAAACACCCAGTTGGAATAGACCAGCGCGGCATCGAGCGCCCCGCCCGTGCCGCCCATGCGGGTGTAGAGCCAGCGCCCTCCCCCCACCACGGCCACCGTGAAAACGAGCGCGAACACCGCCGCAATGGCCAGCGCGTGCAGCACCAGCGCATCGGCATCGTCGCGCCGCCGTGCGCCCAGGGCACGCGCAATGGCGGACGCAATGCCGCCGCCCATGGCGCCGGCCGAGGTCATCTGCATCAGCATCACGACCGGAAAGACCAGGGCCATGCCCGCCAGCGCATCGGTGCCGAGCTTGCCGACGAAGTAGGTCTCGATCAGACCCACCCCGGCCTGCGCCAGCATGACGAGCACATTGGGCGCGGCCAGCCGCAGCAGCGTGGGTGCAATCGGCGCCTCCAGCAGCATGCGGGTGCGCGGGTTGAGTGCGGTGCTCATGCGGCAGTGCCCTGGGGTTTGCGCGGGACCACGATGCGCACGGTGGATATCTGCAACACCTCGCCGTGCTGGTTACGGGTCTCGCTGCGCACGGTGACCATGCCGCGGTCCGGCTTGGAACGGGAGGGCTGGATCTGCACCACCTCGCTCACCACATGCAGTACGTCGGTAGGGCGTGTGGCCTGGGGCCAGCTCAGTTCGCCGCCCGCGCCGATGATGCCGCCCGCAATTGGCAGGCCGCTGGTCACCTGCAGGCGCATGGTCACGGCCGCCGTGTGCCAGCCGCTGGCGGCCAGGCCGCCAAACAGCGTGGCCCGCGCGGCCGCATCGTCCAGGTGGAACGGTTGCGGGTCGAACTGCGCGGCAAAGGCCTTGATCTGTTCTGCGTCCATGGCATGTTCGCCACTTTTGAACTGGTCGCCCACGGTGAGGTCGTCGAGGTAGACGGGCTTTTGCTGTGGGCGGGATGCTGCGGGCGCGGGCGAAGCAAGCGGGTCTGTCATGGCAATAGCGCTTTCAACAAGGACGGAGGACGAAATGGGTGCAGCGCCTTGCTCAGGCCCCGGCAGGCGCGGGGCGCGCCAGGCGGGCTTCGCGGATCGGCAGGTTGACCAACGCCGCGCCCAAGGCCAGCACGATGTCGATGTACCAGACCCAGTCGTAGCTGCCCGTGGCTTGGAACACGCTGCCGCCCAGGTAAGCGCCAAAAAATCCTCCCACCTGGTGGGCCAGCATCACGATGCCAAACAGCATGGCCATGTTGGCCGTGCCAAACATCTTGGCGACCAGGCCCACCGTTGGCGGCACGGTGGACAGGAAGGTCACGCCCATCACGGCGGCAAACACCAGCACCACCGGCCCGGTCTTGGGCGCGAGCAGAAACGCCAGCACGGCGATGGCGCGCGTGGCGTACAGCAGCGACAGCAGGGATTTCATGCGCCAGCGCCCCACCGCCCAGCCCATGGCCAGGCTGCCGACGATATTGAACAGCCCGATCAGCGCCAGCGACCACCCGCCGAATTCGGGTGCCAGCCCGCAGGCGGCAATCACCCCCGGCAGGTGCGTGGCCAGAAACGCCACATGGAAGCCGCACACCAGAAAACCCGCCGCCAGATAGCGGTAGCTGGGCGTGGCCAGCGCATGGGCAATGGCCTGTCGGGCGCTCAGCGCCTTCTGCCCCGAGGCGGCTGCAGCCTGAGCCGCCAGCGCATTTGCATTGCCGCGCAGTATGAAAACCGCCGGCAGCGCCAGAAGCACGAGCACGCCCAGCCACTGCATTGCGCTGGCCCAGCCCACGGCTGCCGTCAGGCCGATGGCGATGGGCGCCATTGCAAACTGGCCGAAGGAGCCGCCCGCATTGACGATGCCGGTGGCCAGGCCGCGCTTGTGCGGTGGCACTAGCCGCGCGCTGGCCGCCATGAGCACCGACGGCCCTGCCATGCCCGCGCCCCCGGCGGCCAGGATGCCAATGGCAAGGACGAGGCCCGCCGTCGTGGTCATCAGCGGTGTGATGAACGTGCCCACTGCCACCAGCACCACGCCCAGGAGGATCACGCGCCCAGTGCCGATGCGGTCGGCCACCGCGCCGGCAAAAGGCTGCGTCAACCCCCACCAAAGCTGGCCCAGCGCAAAGGCCAGGCTGATGCTGCCCACGCCCAGCCCGGTCGAGGTGTTCAACGCCGACAGGAACAAGCCCATGGTCTGCCGCACGCCCATGGTGAGCGCAAACGCGCCGGCCGCCGCCAGCAGCACAAGCCAGACGGCCCAGGACCTCGCGGCCCCGCCCACACGCTCAGTCTTCGCCATGTTCCTGCTCCGCTGTGGGCGCCAGCAGCGCCAGGGACTCATCGGCCAGCGCATGCAGCGCCGCCACGCGTTCCACACCCAGGGTGTCGTTCAGCGCCCGTTGTGCCACCTTCCAGCAGCGCTGGGCCTCGGCGCGCTTGTCGCTGCCCGCATCGGTGATGTGCACGAGGCGGCTGCGCGCATCGGCGCCGGCCTCCAGCACCACCCAACCCGCCTCCACCAGGGGACGCAGGTTGCGCGTGAGCGTGGAAGCGTCCATCTTCATCGCTGCCGCCAGGTCGCTGGGCCGGATGGGCCCGAGCTTGAGCACGTGCGACAGCAGCGAGTACTGCGTGGTCTTAAGCCCGCACTGCGCCATCTCGGCGTCGTAGTGTTGCGCCACCCGGCGCATCAGCTGGCGCAGCTTGAAGTTGGTGCAGCCCTGCGGCATCGGCGGGGAGGCGGAACGATCGGTGGCGGGTATGGGAGCATCGGCTTGCATGGATTTGATTGTATCTGCAATACTTGCATATGCAATATTAAATGCAACCCCCAACCCCAGCACAGGAACCCCATGACCCAGCACAACCACCTCAAAGATTGGCTCGCGCAGGAGCGCGAAATCCTCGCGCGCCTGGACCTGGGCCCGGGTCCAGGCGTTGCCCGGCGCGAGCAGATTGCCCACATGAGCGGCCTGGAGCAAATGCAGGCGATGCTGCGCGGCGAACTGCCCTATGCCGCCATTGCCCAGACACTGGACTTTCTGATCGTGGAGGTGGAACACGGCCGCGCCATCTTCCAGGGCACGCCCGGCGCCGCGCACCTCAACCCCATGGGAACGGTGCATGGCAGCTGGTTTGCCACCCTGCTCGACTCCGCCCTGGGTTGCGCCGTGCACACCTGCATGCCAGCGGGCCGCGGCTACACCACGGCCGAACTCGGTGTGAACCTGGTCAAGGCGCTCACGCCCCAGGTGCAGCGCGTGCGCGCCGAGGGCCGCGTGGCCCACTGCGGGCGCCAGCTGGCCACGGCCGAGGCGCGCCTGGTCGGCCCCGACGGCATGCTGTACGCCCACGCCACCACCACATGCCTGGTCTTCGATCTGCCGGCACAATCGAGGCCATGAAATTCCTTCACACCATGCTGCGCGTCGGCAACCTGCAACGCTCGATCGATTTCTATACCCAGGTGCTGGGCATGCAGCTGCTGCGCCAGTCGGAGAACCCCGAGTACAAGTACTCGCTCGCGTTTTTGGGCTTTGACGGTGGCAACCCCGGCCAGGCCGAGATCGAACTGACCTATAACTGGGGCACCGAGAGCTACGACCACGGCAACGCCTACGGCCACATCGCCCTGGGCGTGCCCGACGCGTACACGGCCTGCGAGAAGATCAAGGCCGCCGGCGGCAACGTCACGCGCGAGGCCGGGCCGGTCAAGGGCGGCAGCACGGTGATCGCCTTTGTGACCGACCCCGACGGCTACAAGATTGAATTAATACAAGCGAAATCAACAATTTATGAGGACGGCCGCCAATCGGACGCCACAGGCGAGAAATTTGACCCGTTGCGCTCTGTTTAACGGGCGGTCAGTGTCGGGGTGAAGATGCTTGGGCGCCCCGGTTCACTGCCGCCTTTTTGGTATGAAATCGCCGGGAACTATCCGGATTAGCCGCATCTTGAACAACATTGGAAAATTTCGTGGCCAGATGCACACGAGGACCCCCACTGGAATTTTCCGGTGGATGACTCTGATGAGCATATCGCCGTTCTAATTTTGATTGGCGCGCCAACTCTTGTGAGGCTGAGGTAATAGCACAAAGATACTGGCTGTGTTGCTTTAGGCGGAATAGATCATTCATGACAACTACTCTCGTCAATAATCTTCACCGTAACCGGTAACAGCCCTCCTATAAGGAGGGGCCAGTTGATTTCGGTTTGGCGCTCTAATGTTGCCCTTAAGGCTGGGGCAACACTGTAATAACAACACTGGTTCTTTGCCCATCAGCAGGGGTCGCAACCGTCATCAAGGTGCTACGTGGAAGAGCGCCTGGTTCTGCGGCTTGCACCGTGAACGAGGTCGCACTTCTCTCAACAACTGTGGCAAAGGCTGGATCAATTGTCACTATAGGTAGTAGCAAAGGCACAGCTCGCCCGTCTGGATCGACTGGGCTTGGACCACCCGTGATTTGGAACGAGCGTCTCTCGCTCGCGCGAAAATTGGCTGATTCAGGAAAGACCTTGAGTATTGGATTTTTCGGACATTCATTGAACGTTGGAATGTCTATAGTTACAGTTGCAGTGCGCGATAGCCCATCCAGTACGGTTAACGTCGCTTTGACTGGTTCAAATGGAATTGAATCCCCCGGCCTAGCCCCATATTTTGTACTTGCAGTGAAGTAGAAAGAACGCAAAGAAGAGTCCAAAAGCAATGGTGAACTTACAGGAACATTGAAATTGTCGCTCGAAAATATTGTGTATGGTTCGACGCCGCCACTAAAAATAAATGGAATATTCGTGGTGCAGTTGCCAACTGTTATTGCTACGGGCGCGACCGATAAGGCTTTGCCTGCCTGACCTTGTGCCGCAACTGTCAGGTTGATATTGATTATTTTTCCGCGTGAATCAACCACTACAACTGGAGATTTGCCTGCAGCAATACTGTTGAGCGAAAGCGTGGTGCCCGACATGCTTGCCGTGCCAACATTTGCATTTCCGCTTGTTGCCGTGTAAGGGGGATTTCCGCCACCCACACCGTACGTTACGCTTGTACCGGCATTGAGGGTAATATCGGTCGGGGCGGTGGTAAAAAGTGTCCCGGCGTTCGTGTTAGTATTAGTGTTATTATTATTTCCGGTTGAACCAGAAGGCGCGCCCCCAACCGCCGCACAAACTGCAGGGTTAGGGTTATTGCATGCTGAAGGCCCATCACCACCACCGCAAGCGACAAGCGCAATTGGCGAAATCAAAGCTACTGCCCGAAGCGCAATACCCATTACTTGTATTTTCATTAGATCACTCCCTAAGTTTCTGTTATGGATGTCCAGCTTAAACTTAGAGTGACGGCGCTGACATAGTGCAAAAGAACCTAAATACCTGGTACAAAAGGCATAGGAAGAAATTCTATTTCTAGAACAAAGCTAATAGAAGCAAGCAGCCATCCCGTTCCGGCACTTTCGAGTAGTCCGTTACAAGATGGAATTGATCCAACGCATTGAAGGTGCGGGCGGTGGCGGTTTGCGCTCAATTGCGCAATCTTGCCGCCGTTTTCACATGCCGCTTTTACTCTTGAATTGATATCTGCTAGCGCTTATCCCACAAGCGCTATCGCCAATTTTTACTCACATTGATCGCAATTCAACCGCCGCCCTTGCTTGGGCGGTGATGCGGGCCCAATCGCCCTGCTCCAGCGCATCCTGCGGCACCAGCCACGAGCCGCCGACGCAGGCGACGTTCTTGAGCGCCAGAAATTCGGCTGCGTTGCCCGCCTGGATGCCGCCCGTGGGACAAAAGCGCACATCGCCAAACGGACCTTGCCAGGCCTTGAGCATGGCCAGGCCGCCGGCCTGCAGCG
This sequence comes from Acidovorax sp. SRB_24, assembly GCF_012931925.1. Taxonomy (NCBI): domain Bacteria; kingdom Pseudomonadati; phylum Pseudomonadota; class Betaproteobacteria; order Burkholderiales; family Comamonadaceae; genus Acidovorax; species Acidovorax sp. SRB_24. The sequence continues at coordinate 12,628 of NZ_MWOM01000066.1, read as the reverse complement.
CCGGGAAGAACTTCAGCGCCTGTATGTCCTCCTCCTGGGCCTGCATGATCTCGCTGGCCGTGGCCACGCCGGGCAGCAGGGGCAGCTGCACATCGCGGCTGGCCTGCGCCACGGCGCCCGTCAGGCCCGGGCTGACCAGAAAACGCGCACCGGCCACAGCGGCCGCGCGCGCGTCGTCGGCGCTGCGCACGGTGCCGGCACCAACCATGGCCTCAGGCACATCGCGGGCAATCGCCTCGATACAGGCCAGCGCGGCCGGCGTGCGCAGCGTCACTTCGAGCATGCGGATGCCACCGGCCAGCAGTGCGCGCGCCATCGGCACGGCGTGCTTCGCGTTATGAAGCACGATGACAGGGATGACAGGCGCGTCGCGCACCACGTCGAGCGCGCCCAACGGGGATTTCACAGCCATGTGCATGCGCCCTCCTCGGCGGCCAGTGCGTTGCGGCGAAAGCCCGCGAACAGCTCGCGGCCCATGCCCAGGTTGTTCGATTGCTGCAGCGCAGCGGGCATCGCATCGGCACTGCGTGCGGCCCAGGTGGTCGCATCGACCAGGGCGGCCAGCGTGCCGGCGTGGCCGTCGACGCGCAGCAGATCGCCGTCGCGCACTTTGGCGAGCGGACCGCCGGCCGCCGCCTCGGGCGAAACGTGGATCGCGGCGGGCACCTTGCCCGAGGCACCGCTCATGCGGCCGTCGGTCACCAAGGCCACGCGCAAGCCCTTGCCCTGCAGCACCGCCAGCGGCGGCGTGAGCTTGTGCAGCTCGGGCATGCCATTGGCCTGCGGGCCCTGCCAGCGCACCACGCAGACCAGGCCGTTGGCCGGGTGGCCGGTGCACAGGCGCTCGAGCTCACCGGACTGGAAAGCCGCCAACAACCCCTCCTGGCTTTCGAACACGCGCGCGGGCGCTTCGATTGTGTGGCGGTCGCCGGGCACGGCCGACACCTTGAGCACCGCGCGCCCCAGGTTGCCCTGCAGCAGCTTGAGCCCGCCAGTCGGGCTGAACGGCGCCGACGCCGGCCGCAGGATGCTGTCGTCGCCGCTGGCGCCGCTGTCCGCCCAGCCCACGCTGCGCTCGGCGCCGGGCACGGCATGCGGCACGCGCGTGTATTCGCGCAGGCCGCCGGGGCGCACCGTGAGCACATCGGCGTGCATGAAACCGGCGTCGAGCAGTTCGCGGATCACGTAGCCGGGCCCGCCTGCGGCCTGGAACTGGTTCACGTCGGCACTGCCATTGGGGTACACACGGGCCAGCAAAGGCACCACAGCGGACAGCTCGGCGAAATCGTTCCAGTCGATGGTGATGCCGGCCGAACGCGCCACCGCGACCCAGTGGATCAGGTGGTTGGTCGAACCACCCGTGGCCAGCAAGGCCACCATGGCATTGACGATGGCGCGCTCGTCCACCAGACGGCCGATCGGCGTGAACTGCTGCGCGCGCGTGATGGACAGCGCCGTGCGCGCGGCCTCGCGCGTCAGCTCGGCGCGCAGCGCCTGGCCGGGGTTGAAAAAGGCCGTGCCGGGAACATGCAGGCCCATCGCTTCGAGCAGCATCTGGTTGCTGTTGGCCGTGCCGTAGAAGGTGCAGGTGCCCTCGCTGTGGTAGGCGGCAGACTCGGCTGCGAGCAGTTCGGGGCGGCCGACCAAGCCTTGGGCCGCCTGCTCGCGCACCTGGGCCTTGGCGTTGTTCGACAGCCCTGTGGTCATCGGCCCGGCGGGCACGAACACCATCGGCAGGTGACCAAAATGCAGCGCGCCGATCAGCAGACCCGGCACGATCTTGTCGCACACGCCCAGCAGCAGCGCCGCGTCGAACACGTCGTGGCTCAGCGCCACGGCCGTGGCCATGGCGATCACGTCGCGGCTGAACAGGGAGAGCTCCATGCCCGGCGTGCCCTGCGTGACGCCGTCGCACATGGCGGGCACGCCGCCCGCCACCTGCGCGGTGGCACCGTGTTTGCGTGCCTCGTCCTTGATCAGGTCGGGGTAGTGCTGCAGCGGCGCATGGGCCGACAGCACGTCGTTGTAGGCCGTGACGATGCCGATATTGGGCGCACGCTCGGCGACGATGCGCAGTTTGTCGTTGCCCGGCAGGCCGGCAAAGGCGTGGGCGACGTTGGCGCAGCCCAGGCGCTGCGCGCCCGGCGGGCGCTGCGCGAGGGCATCGAGCCGTTCAAGGTAGGCGCCGCGCGCGGGGGCGCTGCGCTCGCGGATGCGCTGCGTGACGGCAGCGACGGTGCCATGGAGGGTCATGCGGTACCGACTTTCAAAGGAGCAAAAACAACGCCCCATCGTAGCCGGGCGAGCGGCCGGCGATGGGGCGCGGGGGATGGGCGTGGCTTACTTGCTGGCGCGCACCTGCACGAGCGCACCCTGCACCGCGTCCCAGGTGCCCTGGCCCACGCCCTTGGCGATGCCGGTGTTCACGGTGGCGAGCTTTTCGCGCATGCGGTTGACTTCGGCTGCGGGGAGCTCGTTGATCTGCATGCCCTTGGCCTTGAGGTCGGCCAGCGCCTTGACGGCTTCCTCGCGCGTGTCCTTGCGCTCGAAGTCGCGGCTCTTCACGGCGGCGTCCTGCAGCACCTTCTTTTCGGCCGCGCTCAGCGTATCCCACCACTTCTTGCTCACTGTGACGATCCAGGGGCTGTAGACGTGGTTGGTCACCGTGAGGTACTTCTGCACCTCGTAGAACTTGCTCGACACCACGGTGTTGAACGGGTTCTCCTGGCCGTCTACCGCGCGCGTTTCGAGCGCGGTGAACAGCTCCGAGAACGGCAGCGGCACGGCGTTGGCGCCCAGGGCCTTGAAGCTGTCGAGGAAGACGTTGTTCTGCATCACGCGCAGCTTGATGTCGTTCATGTCTTCCAGCTTGGTGACCGGGCGCTTGTTGTTGGTCAGGTTGCGGAAACCATTTTCCCAGTAGACCAGGCCGACCATGCCCTTGGGCTCCAGCGTGGCCTTGATCTTCTCGCCCACGGGGCCGTCGAGCACGGCGTCGGCCTCCTTGGTGTTGTTGAACAGGAACGGCGTGTCCCAGACCGCCATTTCGGGCGCGATGCCGACCAGCGTGGCGGTGGAGCCGACCATCATCTCCTGCGCACCGCCAATCAGGGCTTGCTGCATCTGCGTGTCCGAGCCCAGCGAGGCATTGCCGATGGCGCGCACCTTCATCTTGCCGCCGCTGGCCTTTTCGACCTCTTCGGCGAACAGGCGCACGGCGCGGCCCTGGTTGGACTGCTCCACCAGCCCGTAGCCAAAGCGCACGATGCGCGGTTTGAAGTCCTGGGCCTGCACGGCGCTGGCGGCGGCCAATGCGGCCACGAGGCCGGCGAGAACGAATTTGATGCGCATGCTTGTCTCCTGAGTGAGGAAGGGTGAGGGAAAAAAAACGGGAAAAATCAGTGCATCCAGCGCAGCGGCGCCGTCACCAGGGCGGGGAAAACCACGAACAGCACCGCCAGCATCACGTAGGCGATGAGGAACGGCGAGGTGCCCTTGATGACGGTCTCCATGCGCATGCGCCCGACCCCGGCGACCACGTTCTGCACCGTGCCCACGGGCGGCGTGATGAGGCCAATGCAGCCCACGTAGATGAACATGAAGCCGAAGTACACCGGGTCGATGCCCGCCTTGACCGCCAGCGGCGCGCACACCGGGCCGAAGATCAGGATGGTCGGCGTGAGGTCCATGGCGGTGCCGACCACCAGCAGGAACAGCATCATCAGCGCCATGAAAGTGACCGGGTTGTGCATGACGCCCGAAAAACTGTCGGCGAGCATGTTGGGCAGGTCGGCCAGCGTGATCATGTAGGCCGTCACGGTGGCGGCGCCGCACAGGAACATCACCACGGCCGTCGTCTTGCTGGCGGCCAGGAAGACGCCGTAGACGCCCTTCCAGGTCAGCTCGCGGTAGACGAACATCGATACCAGGAATGCGTAGACCGCCGCCACCACGGCGGCCTCGGTGGGCGTGAAGATGCCGCCGCGCAGGCCGCCCAGAATGATGACCGGCATCATCAGGGCCCAGAAGCTGTGCAGCAAGGCGCGCAGGCGCTGCGGCCACGCCACGCGCTCCATCGCCTCCAACTGGTGGCTGCGGGCGATCCACCACCAGGCGAACACCAGGAAGAAGCCCATCATCAAGCCCGGGAACACACCGGCCAGGAACAGCTTGCTGATCGAGGTGTTGGTGGTCACGCCGTAAATCACGAACGGCATCGATGGCGGAATGATGGGCGCGATGATGCCGCCCGAGGCCAGCAGGCCCGCGCTGTAGCTCGGCGGGTAGTTCTGCTGGCGCATCATGGGCAGCAAAATGGTGGCCAGGGCGGCAGTGTCGGCAATGGCCGAGCCGCTCATGGACGCCAGCAGCACCGCCGCGCCGATCGCTACGTATCCCAGGCCGCCGCGGATGTGGCCGACAAACGCGCGAGCCAGGTCGATGATGCGGCGCGACAGGCCGCCGGCGTTCATCAGTTCGCCAGCCAGGATGAAGAACGGCACGGCCAGCAGCGGGAAGTTGTCGAAACCCGCCTGCAGGTTTTGCGCCAACAGCTGGGAGTCGAAGAAGTCCAGGTGCCACATCAGCGCCACGCCGGTCAACACCAGCGACTGGGCGATCGGCATGCCGATCACCATGCCGCCAATCAGCACGGCCAGGAAAATGAAGGTCACGACCATGGTGCGTTCTTACTCAAGGTGCAGCTCGTCGCCGTGCGCTTTGGCGCGCCCGCGCACCAGATCGAGCACGCCCACCACCAGCAGGCCCACCGACAGCACCAGGGTGGCCGCAGCGCCCAGGGCCAGCGGGTAGCCCAGCACGGTGCTGTAGCTGTTCCAACCCGCCAGCACCTGCTCCCACGAGCCGATCAGCAACAGCACCATGCACGCACCCGCGAGCAGTTGGCTGACCCAGAACAGTGCCTTGCGCGCCGGCCCCTTCAGGCGCGAGGTCAGCATATCGAACCCCAAATGCTTGCCCTCAAAGGCGGCCACGATGGTGCCAATGGCCACCAGCCACACGAACAGCAGGCGCGAGATCTCTTCGTACGACACGATGCTGGTGGCGAACGCGTAGCGCAGCACCACGTTGACGAACACGGCGATCACCATGCCGCCGAGGGCAACAACCATGGCCAGTTCGGCCACACGCTGCGGCAGCGTTTTGGTGGGCTCCACTGGCGTAGCGGGCATTTCCACGGTGCTCATGCGCCCCCTCCCGCCATGGTGCTGGCCGCTGTGCCACGCGCCCATGCCACCACCTGCGCCGACAGTTCGGGCACCGGCCGCAACGCATCCAGTGCCAGCACGCACGGTTCGTCCGCGGGCGATTCCAGGGTCGCGAACTGGTCCGCCACCAGGGTGGGCGAAAAGAAATGCCCTGGCCGGGCCTGCACCCGCGCCAGTGCCTGCGCATAGTCCAGCTGCAGGAAAACGAAACCCAGGCCAGGCAGTGCCTGGCGCAGGCGGTCGCGGTACCGGCGGCGCAGCGCAGAGCACGTGAGCACCACGCCAGGCCCTGCCGGCGGCGTCCGGGCCAACAGGTTGGCCAGGCAGTCGAGCCAGCCGCTGCGGTCTGTATCGGTGAGCGGCGTGCCTGCCCGCATCTTGGCGATGCTCTCGGGCGAATGGTAGATATCGCCCTCGTGCAGTCTCCAGCCCAGCGCACGGGCGCACGATGCGCCCACGCTGGACTTGCCGCAGCCCGAAACGCCCATGACCACCAGGGCCGGAAAACGAAAGGGTGAGATAGCGCTATCCATACAAAAAAATAAAAATGCGGTCATGCAAGATGCCGCACAGGGTCCGCAAGGTTTTTATGGGATCGATCCAGCCCATCTGAAGCAGGCCCACGGGGGGGCCGAATACATCGCGAAGGGCTGTACCGGATGCCGGGATAGCGCTATCCTAGTCCGCCATTGCGCCCCAGTCACTCAGGAAAACCCTTGACAGAACCCCTTCGCCGTCCTCGCCGCTCCAGCGGGCGTACTACCCTGGCTGATGTCGCCCGTGACGCAGGCGTGAGCCCCATCACCGTGTCGCGCGCGCTGCGCGGTGAACGCAGCGTGGACCCGGTGCTGGTCCAGCGCGTGCGCGCGGCTGCGGACGCCCTGGGCTATGTGCCAGACCCGGCCGCGCGCGCGCTTGCTTCGCAGCGCAGCAGCCAGGTGCTGGTTCTGGTGCCTCTGCTATCCAACACCTTGTTCGTGGATTTGCTAGAGGCGGTCCACCGCACGCTTTTTCCGGCCGGTTATCGGCCCCTGATCGGGGTCACCCACTATGACGCCGCCGAAGAAGAGCTGCTGCTCAACACCTACCTGCCCCACCGGCCGGCCGGCCTGCTGGTAACGGGATTCGATCGCAGCGAGACCGCGCGCCAACTGATCGCGCACAGCGGCGTGCCCTGTGTCCATTTGATGGAAACCAGCCGTGCCGAGGGGGTGCACTGCGTGGGATTTTCACAGGTGGATGCGGGCGCCGCCATCACGCGCCACCTGCTGGACCGCGGGCGTCGGCGCATCGCCTTTTGTGCCGCGCAACTGGATCCGCGCACCCTGCAGCGTGGCGATGGCTACCGGCGTTGCCTGCGCGAGGCAGGCCTGTACGACCCGGCGCTGGAGTTGCTGAGCCCGGAGCGTTCGTCCATCTCGCTGGGCGCACGGCTTTTTGAGGACATGCTGCGGCGCATGCCCGATATCGATGCCATCTTTTTCTGCAATGACGACATTGCCCAAGGCGGCCTCCTGGCCGCCAACCGCTTGCAGGTGGCCGTGCCGCAACGCATTGCAGTCGCCGGATTCAACGACCTGGCGGGCAGCGACCAGATGGTGCCTCCACTGACCACGGTGCGCACCCCACGCGGCGAAGTCGGCCGTGCGGGCGCCGCCATGCTGCTGGGTTTGATGGAAGGGGAGCCCGTTCAATCTAGCTGCGTGACGCTGGGCTATGAGCTCGTGGTGCGCGGCAGCACCTGACCGGTGCCGACGCGCCCCGCAGTTGTTGCCTGTGCCTGCATGAAAAAAGCCCGGCATCGCCGGGCTTGGAAATCGCACCAAATGCCTGTCGCACGTCAAGGCGCGGACAGCACCACTTCCACGCGCCGAGCCTCTGCATTGCCGCTGTCGGCCTGGGTCTCTTCCGGTTTGCGCAGTTCGATCTTGTCCTCGGCAACGCCCAGCGCCACGAGGGCGGAGCGCACGGCCAGGGCCCGGCGCTTGGAAAGCTCGGCATTCAACGCTGCGTCGCCCGTGGCGTCATGGAACCCGGACACCACCGCTTTCTGCCCTTGGGCAACGCCCTTGACCACGGCGGCCAGCGCCTCGTTCGCGCCGGCTGCCAGATCGGCCTTTCCGGAGGCGAAATAGAACTTGACCACGCCGCCTTCCACGCGCACGCTGGCTTCGCCTTCGTTCACGACCACGATGGCAGGCGCATCGGCCACCACCACCATGTCCGATGCGGGGGCACGCACGATGGCACGCTGGTACACCGTCACACCCACCACGGTGGACACGACCAGCGCAATCAAGGCGAACAGGAACCCCAGAGCAAAACGCTGTTGGCTGTCGTCGTCGGAACTGCTGAATGACATCTTTGAAACTCCGTAAACAATGGGGAATCTGACAAACCCGCCGATTGTAGAGTCCAGGAGATTGCCGATGACCGTGCGCACCGCACCTTTGCCCGATCCCGCGCCTTTGCTTGAGCAGGCACTGAAGACCTGGGGGGGACGCAGCGATCTGTGGATTTTCGGCTACGCCTCGCTGATCTGGCGGACCGATTTCGACTATGCCGAGCGCCGCGAGGCCCGTGTACATGGCTGGCACCGGGCGCTCAAGATGTGGAGCCGCATCAACCGCGGCACCCCCGACTGCCCTGGTCTCGTGTTTGGCATGCTCTCGGGCGGCAGTTGCCTTGGCATGGTGTTTCGCGTCGAGCGGGCGCAAGCGCCGCAGATCATGGCCCAGCTGTGGCAGCGCGAAATGCCCCTGGCCGCGTACGACCCGCGCTGGCTGCCCTGCCAGACCCCCGCGGGCGAGGTGCGTGCCCTGGCGTTCACGCTCTCGCGCAACAGCCCCAGCCACACCGGCAACCTGCCCGAGAACGAATACCGCCGCATCTTTCGGGAAGCCCGTGGCCGGTACGGCACCACACACGAGTATGCGCATGCCACCTACGAAGGCTTGCGCCGGTTGGGCATCCATGACCGGGCGCTGGCGCGCTTGCTGGCCTTTTCGCACTGAAGGTGCCCCTGGCAGACATCCAAGCTCCAAGGCTGCGCATTAAGCAGAGGGTTAAGGCAGCAATATGACCGGGGCGGCCCGCGCGTCACGGCGCAGCAGCTGCGCTGCGCGTTCGAGGTCATCGAGCGTGTCGATGTCGGTCACCGCGCCCCCATCCTCCAACAGCACCTCACGCAAGGTCCCCTGGGCAGCGAACTTGCGCACCACGGCGGCCGCGCCTGTGTCACCGTGGAGGGCCAGCAGGTCTGGCAGGCACTGCGCGGCAAACCCGACCGGGTGGCCGCGCTGGCCCGCCACCACGGGCACGGCGACCGCACAGCCCAGCAACGCAGCGGCGACGGCGCGCAACGACCCGGGTTGGATGAGCGGCAGATCGCCCGGCAAAACCAGCCAACCCGCAGCCGATGCCGTGGCGCGCACCGCTGCGGCGATGGAGTCGCCCATGCCCGGGTGGCCTGCGTCTTCCAAGCGCCAGGGCAATCCGCTGGCACGCACGGCATCGAGCGTGTGCTGCAGCACCGGTTTTCCCTCCAGCAAGGCCTGCAGCTTGGGCGTGCCGCCGCCCGAGGCGCGAAAGCGGGCCCCTTTTCCCGACGCCAGCACCAGCACGTGGGGCAGCGCTGCCTCTGTGGAAATGGAAGACGTGGCAATGGATGGTAGAGCGGTCTGTGGCATGGCAGGGCTGAGACGGGCGCGGGAATGGCTGAACTGTAGCGCTGCCCGAGCACTGGCGAAGGGGTTGTGCCCGGGCACAATGCGGGCATGAGCCGACCGACCTCCTCCATTGCCGATCTGCGCAAGAGCTATGAACGTGCCGAACTGCACGAGGGCGCATCGCACGCCGATCCCGTGCTGCAGTTCGACCAATGGCTCAAGGAAGCCCTGGCCGCCGAAGTGCCCGAACCAAACGCCATGACCGTGGCCACGGTGGGCAGCGACCTGCGCCCCAGCACGCGCGTGGTGCTCATCAAAGGCTACGACGCGCAAGGCATCGTCTGGTACACCAACTACGGCAGCCGCAAGGGCCAGCAGCTGGCCGGCAACCCCTATGCAGCGCTGCAGTTCCATTGGGTGGAGCTGGAACGCGTGGTGCGCATCGAAGGCGTGGTGGAAAAGGTCAGCGATGCCGAGAGCGACGCGTACTTTCACAGCCGCCCGCTCGATTCGCGCATTGGCGCCTGGGCCAGTCCTCAAAGCCAGGTGATCACGGGGCGCAGCGTGCTGGTGGCCAATGCGACCAAGTTTGCAGCACAGTTCTTGCTGAATCCTCCGCGCCCTCCGCATTGGGGCGGCTACCGCCTCACACCCGACAGCTGGGAGTTCTGGCAAGGGCGAAAAAGCCGCCTGCACGACCGCCTGCGCTACCGGCAGAACGGGCAGGAATGGGTGCGCGAGCGGCTCGCTCCTTGACACCCGACTTGATCAACAAATGGGTGAATTTGGTAAGAGCTTGTGCGGAGTGGTGGATATTTAAACCATGTAAGTTACATTCAATCCATGCAAGCACACCTTCCAACGCACCCACTTCCCAACGGCACGCAGGTTTTTGCCCGCTGGCTCGAAAGCGAAGGCGGAAAGCCGTTCCAGGCCCTCAGCACCGAGCCACAGGGCGTGTACGAAACCATTTGGCATGCCTGGCTCGAAAGCCTGCAGCCCGCATCAGGCCGCCGCAAGAGCACCCACGGCGCTGCCCAGCCTGCACTGCGCCAATGGCACGAGGCGCGGGTCGAGGATGTCGCCCGCTTTCTGCGCGTGCGCGCCGGCCAGAAAGCGCACCACCAGCCCGATCGCACGCTCAGCGAAGTCACGCGCCGGCGCTACTGGCGTGTGCTCGACCGCATATACGACTTCGCCGTGCAGCAAAGGTGGCTGCCAACCAATCCGGTGGCCCTGCTGCGCCTGGCCGAGCGCCCGCGCGCCGTGGACCAACTGGGCCATTGCCTGCCCCCTGCCCTGTGGGTGCGGTTGCCGGCGCACTTTCCCACGGCGGACAGCCTGCAGGGTGCCCGCGACCTCGCCATCCTGCTGTTGCTCTACGAACTGGCGCTGGCCCCCGAGGAAGTGCGCGCGCTGTTGGACGACAGCCTGCTCGATGCAGAGCACCGGCCGCTCGCGCCGGCATCGGCCGTACCCCCGGCCTTCCTGCGCATCGAAGGTGCGCGCAAGGCGCAGCAGCGCACGTTGGCGCTGTCGCACCGGGTGGCCGCAGCGCTGTCGGCGTGGCGCCAATACCGGCTGGCCCACGACGCCTCGCTTTCGGGCTGGCTGTTCCATTCGCGCAAGGGCGGACCGCTCTCCATCCGCGCGCTGTTCCATGTGGCATCCAAGGTGATCCAGGAAGCGCACGCCGCCCTGCCCTCGGACGTCCAGCAATGGCCCCTGCAGCGCGTCGGCCCGCAGGTGCTGCGCAACACCGCCCTCGTCACCTGGCTGCAGGCGGGCGTGCCAGAAAGCGAGGTCGTGCACCGCATCGGCGTGGAAAGCAGCCGCGCCCTGGGCCACCTGCAGCACAAGCTGGCGCCGGTGGTCGCTACAGCCAGCGCGCCACCAGCCACAACACGACCGGCACCGTAACCAAGGCCAGCGCCGTCGACACGGCGATGCTGGCCGTGACCTCGTCCTCCGCCACGCCATAGCGCTGGGTGAACAGGAACACGTTCGCCCCAACCGGCAGCGCTGCGGCCACCACCATCACCGCCATCGGCAGGCGCGACAGGCCCAGTGCCCAGCCGCAGGCCGCCAGCACCACCGGGTGCAGCACGTTCTTGAGCAGTGCAATGCGCAGCGCGGCCTTGAAGTACGCGCCCACGGTGCTGAAGGCCAGCGTGACCCCCACCAGCAGCAGCGCCAGCGGCCCCAGGGCCTGGCCCAGCAACTGCAGCGGCTTGTCGACCACGGCGGGCACCGCCAGGCCGGTTTGCGCAAACAGCAGGCCGGCCAGTATGGGGAGCGGCACCGGGTGCACGATGCCGTTGCGCACCGCCTGCGCCACGGTGCGCAGCATCGAGTGCTGCGCATGGCCGCCAGCGCGGGCACTCTCGCGGGCGGCGGCCAGTTCGAACACCACCGTGGCGGCGGTCAGCAGGATCAGCGCATGCATGGAAATCAGCGTGAACAGGGTCACCAACCCCGCCTCGCCAAACGCCAGCCCAACCAGCGGCACGCCGATCATGATGGTGTTGCTGAACGTATAGGCCAGTCCGCGCGCCGCCGCCAGCGTGCTGAATCCATGGCACAGCATCGCGGCCGTGAACAGCAGGCCGGCCGCCAGAAAATACACCGCGACGGGCTCGAAGTTCAGTGCCTGCACCTGCACGGTGCTCATGGTGCGAAACAGCAGCGCCGGCGTGAGCACCATGAAAACCAGGTTCGACAAGTCCTTGACCGCTGCAGCCCGGATCCAGCCCCAGCGGGCCGACAGGAAACCCAGGCCAATGAACAGGATCACGGGCACCAGGGCCGAAACAACAGGAGAGTCCACAGCGGCAGCCGGCCAGCGGCCGGGACAGGGTTGGTATGGTTTTAATAGCTTCCAACGCTTGCCCATCAAGCGTTAGAGCGCTATTTGACCATTGTTTTCAGAAACGCCCCGGTGCCCGCGCCGCGCCGGGCACCGCCCGCCGGGGCCATGGAGCCGATCGCGGGCGGCAACTCCGTGCCAGCCCCGTGGTGCGCGCTTTTGTCACTTCGGCGCGAGGTCGCCGTACCAGTAGGCTGCCGTGACGCCGCCGTCCATGAGGAAATCGTTGCCCGTGATGAAGCCGCCGTCCGGGCCCATGGGCAGAGCGCCCACGGTCCCCACTTCATCGGGGGTTCCGCCGCGCCCGGCGGCGGACAACGCGATCATGCGCCGGTAGCCCTCGCCGCGCGGCCCAGCCAACTCGTCCTTGGCCAGAGGCGTGAAGATGATGCCGGGGCTGATCGTGTTGACCCATGCGCCGCGCTTGCCCCAGCGCACCGCCTCGGCCATCACGCGCAGCGAGTTTCCGCGCTTGGAGAGCTGGTAGGCGTGCAGCGGGTCTCGCACCTGCTCCGGCTGGAGCATGGAAAGCGCGAGCAGCTCATCGGCAGGCGTGGTCGCCAGCGCCTTGTCTTGCTCGGGCGTCAGAGCCGGCAGGCGGTGCCCCGACTGCGAGGCGATCACGACGCCTGCTCCGCCCCGCGCGATGGCGTGGCCGAATGCCTCAAGCACGAGCGCGGTACCGTACAGATCGACCTGGAGGATCGTGGCCGGCGACGCCTGCGAAGGCGAGACACCCGCGGCATGGATGAGGCCGGTGACGGTGCCGAGGGCCGTGGCCGCCTCGACCAGCGCGTGGACCGACGTGCGCGACGAGACGTCGACCCGTTGTCGTGCTCACCTCGAACCCGGCGTCGCTGAGGATT
>NZ_MWOM01000054.1:0-27906 GCF_012931925.1 Acidovorax sp. SRB_24 | reverse complement strand
CTGGGCACCTACGACGACCAGCTGGCCAAGGCGCGCAAGCACCTCGACGCGCACGACGTGGTGTTCGTGCCCGGCGTGAACGAAGACCTGGCCGCCACGGCCGTCTGGGGCACGCAGATGGCCGAGATCGGTGGCGATGGCCGCTTCGACGGCGTGTTCTCGATCTGGTACGGCAAGGGCCCGGGCGTGGACCGCAGCGGCGACGCCTTCCGTCACGGCAACCTGGCCGGCAGCTCCCAGCACGGCGGCGTGCTGGTGCTGATGGGCGACGACCACACCTGCGAATCGTCCACCACCTGCCACCAAAGCGAGTTCGCCCTGGTCGACGCGCAGATGCCGGTGCTGTCGCCGGCCGGTGTGTCCGAGCTGGTCGAATACGGCCTGCTGGGCTGGGCGCTGTCGCGCTACAGCGGGGCCTGGGTGGGCATGAAGTGCATCAAGGACACGGCCGACGCCTCGGGCTCGGTGGAAATTGACGATGCAGGGCTGGCCATCGCGCTGCCCGAGTCGGACGGCCTGCCGCCCGACGGCCTCAACATCCGCCTGCCCGACACGCCGCACGCGCAAGAATTCCGCCTGGTCAACCACAAGCTCGATGCGGCGCGGGCCTTTGGGCGCGCCAACGGCATCGACCGCGTGGCCTTTGGCCAGCGCGAGGGCGCGCGGATCGGCATCGTCACCTCGGGCAAGAGCTGGCTCGACCTGCGCCAGGCGCTGGCCGACCTGGGTATCGACGAGGCGCGCGCGCAGCAACTGGGCCTGGTGGTCTACAAGGTGGGCATGGTGTGGCCGCTGGAGCCGCAGGGCATTGGCGAGTTTGCGCGCGGGCTGGACCTGGTCATCGTCATCGAAGAAAAGCGTGCGCTGCTGGAAGCGCAGCTCAAGGAAATCCTGTACGGCGCGGCCGATGCGCCGCGCGTCATCGGCAAGAAGGACGAGCAGGGCGCCAAGCTGTTCCGCGTCGAGATGGCGCTGGACGCGGCGCAGATCGCCCAGGTCGTCGGCCACCGGCTGGCGGCCGTGGAGCCGGCGCTGCTGGACACCGTGCACGCCCTGGCCCGGCGCAAGCCCGTGCTCGGCGCGGTGGATGTGATGGCGCGCAGCTTCTATTTTTGCGCCGGCTGCCCGCACAGCACGTCCACACGCATTCCCGACGGCAGCCGCGCCTATGCCGGTATCGGCTGCTCGTGGATGGCGCAGACCATGGGCCGCGACACCCTGGGCTACACCCAGATGGGCGCCGAGGGCATGGCCTGGGTGGGCGAGGCGCCGTTTTCCAAGCGCTCCCACATGTTCCAGAACATGGGCGACGGCACCTACTTCCACTCGGGCCTGCTCGCCATCCGCGCGGCGGTGGCGGCCAAGACCAACATCACGTTCAAGCTGCTCTACAACGACGCGGTGGCCATGACCGGCGGCCAGTGCCACGACGGCCCGCTAGACCCGGTGCGCATCACCCAGCAGGTGCATGCCGAAGGGGTGGCGCGCATTGCCGTGGTGACCGACGAGCCCGGCAAGTACGACGGCGTGACCGGCTGGGCACCCGGCGTCACCGTGCACCACCGCGACGAGCTCGACGCCGTGCAGCGCCTGCTGCGCGAGCTGGAGGGCACCACGGTGCTGGTGTACGACCAGACCTGCGCCGCAGAAAAGCGCCGCCGCCGCAAGCGCGGCACTTTCCCCGATCCAGACAAGCGCGTCGTCATCAACCCCGCCGTGTGCGAGGGCTGCGGCGACTGCGGCGTGCAGTCCAACTGCGTGGCCGTGGTGCCGCTGGAGACCGACCTGGGCCGCAAGCGCGCCATTGACCAGTCGGCCTGCAACAAGGATTTTTCGTGCCTCAAGGGCTTTTGCCCAAGCTTTGTCACCGTGAACGGCGCCAAGCTGCGCAAGGGCGTCGGCAGCAAAGGCGGGCAGGGCGCCGAGCCTGCACTGCCCGAACCCACGCTGCCCGACCTGCGCCATGGCGTCTACAGCATGGTCATCACCGGCGTGGGCGGCACGGGCGTGGTCACCATCGGCGCGCTGCTGGGCATGGCCGCGCACCTGGAAGGCAAGGGCTCGGGCGTGCTCGACATGGCGGGCCTGGCGCAAAAGGGCGGCTCGGTGTGGACGCATCTGCGCTTTGGCATCGACACCGCCGCCATTGCCGCCGTGCGCGTGGCGCCGGGCGGGGCCGATGCCATCATGGGCTGCGACCTGGTCGTGGCCGCATCGGGCAACACGCTCACCATGGCGCGCAAGGGCGCCACGCGGGTGTTGCTCAACAGCCAGGAAGTCATGCCCGGCGCGTTCGTGCAGAACCCTGACCTGCAGTTCCCCACCAACCCGCTGGAGCAGGCCGTGGTGCGCGCCGTGGGCAGGGAGCAGGTGGAAGTAATCGACGCCGGCCGCCTGGCGCTGGCGTTGTGCGGCGACGCCATTGCCACCAACCTTTTCATGCTGGGCGCGGCCTACCAGCGCGGCCTGGTCCCGGTGAGTGCGCAGGCCATCGAGCGGGCGATCGAGCTCAACGGCGCCGCCGTGCCGATGAACCTGGCCGCCTTCCGCTGGGGCCGCCGCCACGCGGTCGACCCGCAGGCCGTGCTGCAGCACGCCGGCCTGGGCGCAGCGCCCCAGCCGCTGGCCGAGCAATCGCTCGACACGCTGGTCGCGCGCCGCAGCAGCCTGCTGGAGGCCTATCAGAACAGCGCCTATGCCACCCGCTACCGCGCGCTGGTGGACGAAGTGCGCGCCGCCGAAGCGCGCCTGTGGCCCGGCCAGGACGAGATCGCCAAGGCCGTGGCCCAGTCGTTCTACAAAGTCATGGCCTACAAGGACGAGTACGAAGTGGCCCGCCTGCACGCCGCGCCCGAGTTCCGCGAGCAGTTGGCCGCGCAGTTCGAAGACCCGTCCAAGCTGACCTTTCACCTGGCACCGCCCGTGCTCAGCCGCATTGACCAGCGCACGGGTCGCCCGGCCAAGAGCGAATGGGGCGCCTGGATGATGACCGGCTTTGGCCTGCTCGCGCGCCTGAAGTTCTTGCGCGGCACTGCGCTGGACGTGTTCGGCTACAGCGAAGAGCGCAAGGCCGAGCGCGCGCTGGTCGCCTGCTACGAACAGCAGATGCGCGACCTGGTGGCGCAGCTGCGCGCCGACCAGCGCGACGCGGCGCTGGCGCTGGCCGCCGCGCCCATGCAGGTGCGCGGCTTTGGCCCGGTCAAGGAAGCCAATCTGCGCGCCTACGAGAAGAACGTCGAGCGCCTGCAGCAGCAACTGCAGGCACCGGCCGCCCAGCGCGTGGCGGTCGACGCGTAAGCAGCCAGCCCCTGCGTGAACCGCCCTCGCGTGCGCGGGGCGCGCGGGGGCGGCGTTCCTTTTAATTCCAGCCTTTCAGACCCGACCCATGTCTACTCCCAGCCCCGCCGCATCCCCCAACGCCTGCGCCGCCTTGCCCCGCGGCAGCCTGGTGGCCCTGCTCACGCCGTTCAATGCCAACCAGAGCATCGACAAACCCGCGCTGCGCCGCATGGTGGACTGGCACATTGCCCAGGGCACGGTGGGCCTGGTGATTGCCGGCACTACGGGCGAGTCGTCCACGCTGTCGCACCACGAACACCACGACCTGATCGCCACGGCGGTGGAATACGCCGCAGGCCGCATCCACATCATGGCCGGCGTCGGCGCCAACTCCACAGGCGAAGCCGTCAGCCTGGCCCGCTTTGCCGCCCAGGCCGGCGCGCACTCGCTGCTCAGCGTCGTGCCGTACTACAACAAGCCCACGCAGCGCGGCATGGTGGCGCACTTCACGGCCCAGGCCGACGCCACCGCGCTGCCCCTGGTGCTCTACAACGTGCCCGGCCGCACGGTGGTCGATATGGTGGTGGACACCGTGGCCACGCTGGCACGGCACCCCCACATTGCCGGCCTGAAAGACGCCACCGGCGACATGGCCCGCGCCGCCGCGCTGCTGGAAGCGGTGCCAGAAGATTTCATGCGCTACAGCGGCGACGACTTCACCACGCTGCCCTACCTGGCCCTAGGCGGCCACGGCGTGATCTCGGTGGTGGCCAACATCGTTCCCGCCGAAGTGGCCGCCGTGTGCCGCGAGATGGAGTCAGGCCAGTGGCTGGCAGCACGCGAACGTTTTGTGAAACTGCTGCCCTTGACCCGCGCCCTTTTCAGCGAGAGCAGCCCGGGGCCGGCCAAGCTCGCCGCTGCGTTGTTGGGGCAGTGCGAGGCGACGCTGCGGCTGCCGTTGTGTGGGGTGGGGGAGGGGACGGAGAAGGCAGTGAAGGAAGCGCTGGCGGTTTAGGGCAAAGCGAGTTCTGATGCTAGCGGGGGGCGCGGTTGCTGTCGATGGTGCAGCCAGTGACGATCTAGGCACGAGTGCAAGCGGTCTTTTCGCGCCAGTTTGAAATCAAAACGACCGCGCAGCGCCGTTGAATTCTGATTGAAGTCAGAAGTAGTCACTGAAGAAAAGCACGAGGGGACGTTGAACTTATAAGTGCGGGCAGTCGGAGCGTGTGCCGACATGGGCCATATATGGCCCGTTTGTAGGTAGCATTCTCGACTGCAGCGTTATGCCCCAATGCCATCATTTTTTGGGAGAGCCTTGCCTGCGCGTTCCACAAGCGCAATAGCTTTTTCAAGTGCACTAATATCTGGCATAGACTCCTCCGCCCTTTTAAATGCATTCGTTCCGGTAATATTCCAGTGCTCGAAAGCTTCTTTTACTTGAGACCATTCGGCTGCTGCACCGTAGGATTCTAAGTAAAATTTGCCGAAATTTATCGCATGCCTGCGATCTGCGTTTTTTAGCGCCTCCTGCATGTATGAGTTTCCGAGGAGAAATGCATATTTCGCAAGACCTGCTAGAAGGGCGATTGCGACTAGGCCCTTAAATACCGCGAAGGTTAAAAATTCCCATGTTATTGGGCTTGGAATGGTTGCTGTGCTCGATAGCGTAAGGTATGCGAAGAATGCTATTGCTGTCGCTAATGATGCGGCGCCAACACCACTCCATAGTTTTGATATTGTGTGAAACTGATTTTCTTTTGCATCCAATGTTTCAAGTGCATCTGCAACATAATCCTTTGAAGTGCGCTCGATCTTTTTTCTGCTTTCTTCGTTGTATCTCTCTTTTTCAAGAGTAAGATCCAATAAGGCCTGCTGCAGTTTTTGTTCGCGTTCTGCAATTTCTGTTTGTAATCTCTCACGAAGGCTTTCAATTTCAGCCTGACGTTGCATTAGCCTTTCTTCGATGTCACGATGCCTAAACGTTAGTTGTTTCTCACGTTGAGCGAACATCTTTTCGCGCTCTTGTCGTTCTTTCTGAAATTCTGCCTCACGCGCAAGTTGCTCTTCTTTTGCGCGTTTTCGATATGTATCGAACTCGTATTGTTGAATCTCGAGCATCTCCCGATATTCGGTGAGTTCTTTCTTGCGATTTGTGAGTCGGGCGTATTCATCGTCCTTCATAGATCTGATGCGATCTTCTTCCATTCGGTCTTGCATAAAAGGACTCGTTTCAGTTCATAACGGTAGAGTTCAGCGGCCTTAGCCCGTGAACGAATTTGTTACAAACACTATAGCTTGCGAACCCGAGTTGGCCTATGTGCAGTGGGGTGCAATGTTTGTGAATCGCACGGTTTGCGGCATTTGCGCGACAGGGACAAGAAAATTGAGTTTTTTGTGTTGTTGAGCAGTGAGGGGGGCCGCTTCCGGGGGTGATTACAACGTCCGTTCTGGCTAGAAAGGCGGCACTGCGCACACCGTCAAATCACAATACTCTAAGATCTCTTGTGCTATAAAAAAAGTAGCTGCTATCGCTTACCCATAAAGCGCTAGCAGCCTTTTTTATGCTGAGAATCTAACCATCAGCGCGGCACAATCTTCCCGCTGTACTTCGTCTTCATATACGGCTGCACCCCACGCTGGCCATCAGCCGCAAACTGGATGGCCCCGGTCGCACCCTCATAGTTCTGCCCCACCGCACGCAGCGCCTGCTTTACGGCATCGGGCTGCGTATTGCCCGCCCGCTGCACGGCAGCGGCCGCCATGCGCACGCCGTCGTAGGCGTAGCCCGTGTACGACGATTTGAAGCCGTGGCCGTAGCGGGTTTCGTACGCGGTCTGGAAGCCCTTGCCTTGCGGCCCCACGGCGTTAACGTCCATGCCCTGCTGCCCTTCGACATGCGCGGGCGCGCTGTCGGTGGTGCACATAGTGTGGTAAATCGCGTACCAGGGCTTGGGCTTGTTCATGCCCAGGTCGAACGCCTCGCGGTTGATGACGGCGGCCTCCTGGCCGTAGGCGCTGTACACATACGCGTCCGGTTTTGCCCGCTCCATTTGCTGCAGTTCGCGCCGGTAGGTGGATTGGCCCGCGGTGTACAGCACCAGCGACACCACCTGGCCGCCCAGCGCTTCAAAGTTCTTCTGGAACTCGGGCGCAATGCCCTGGCCGTAGGCGTTGTTGGGTGCGATGAAGGCGACCTTGCGCGCGCCCTGGTCCCACAGGTCCTTGGCGGCGAATTGGGCCGATGCGGTGTCGAGCCCGATCACGCTGAAGCCGCCGTCGCCAATGCTGCGCACGGCCGGGCTGGAGCTGCCGTGGTTGATGAAGGGCAGGCCTTGCTTGACGACGTATTGCCCCACGGGGATGGTCAGGCTCGATGAGTATTCGCCAAACACGGCGGCGACCTTGTCGACGTTGACCAGCTTCTTGGCGGCTTCGAGCGCGCTGACGGCGCGGCCGCCGGTGTCTTCAATGATCAGTTGCACGGGCTGGCCCAGCACGCCGCCGCTGGCGTTGATGTCATCGATGGCGATCAGCATGCCGCGCCGCTGGTCTTCGCCCACGCTGGCGCTGGCGCCGGTGAGCGAGAGCACAGCGCCGAACTTGACCTGGGCGTGGGCCGGCGCGGTCAGCAGGCCGAGCGCGGCGAGGGCGCTGGCGCAGAGAACAAGGCGGCGGACAAGGGGGCGTGGCTGGGGCATGGCGCTTACTCCGGTGGGTGGGTTGGGATCAAGGCAAACGAAACAGAAACGCCCCGGGCCATCGTGGGGTGCGGTGATGGCGCGGGGCGTTGGGGGCAGGGCGATGGGCGGGTGGGTCGCTCAGGCGGCCCTGCCGCCCAGGTACAGGTCGCGCACCTGGGGGTCGTGCATGAGCTCGTGCGTGTGGCCCGTGAGCGCCACCGTGCCCATCGAGAGGATGTAGGCCCGGTCGGACATGCGCATGGCCTCCATGGCGTTTTGCTCGACCATGAGGATGGTGACCTTCTCCTTGGCGCGCACCTCGACGATGGCGTCGAACACCTCTTGCAGCACCTTGGGCGACAGGCCGGCCGAGGGCTCGTCGAGCAGCAGCAGCTGCGGGCTGGGCATGAGCGCGCGGGCCAGCGCCAAGATCTGGCGCTCGCCGCCGGACAGTGACGACGCCGCTGCGGTGAATTTGCGGCGCAGCACGGGGTACAGCTCGCACAGCTGTTCCATGCGGCGTTCGCAATCGGCCTTGGCCAGGTAGTGGCCGCCGACCTGCATGTTCTCGCGCACCGTGAGGTTGCTGAAGATGTTCTCGGTCTGCGGCACGAAGCCCAGGCTGCAGTGGCGGATCTTGCGGTGCACGGGCATGCGCGTGCGGTCCTGCCCGCCCAGCACCACGCTGCCGCTGCGCGGCAGCAGCACGCCGGCAATCGCCTTGAGCAGCGTCGATTTGCCGCAGCCGTTGGGGCCGAGCAGGGTGACGATTTCTGAGCGCGCCACCTGCAGCGAGATGCCTTTTAGGATGTCCACTTCGGCGGTGTAGCCCGCGATGATGTTGTCGATCTTGATCATCTTTAAGCAGCCTCCGCGCAGGGTTCTTTGTCGGCGCGGCCCAGGTAGGCCTGCACCACATGTTCGTTGGACGCCAGCTCGTCGGGGCGGCAGCTGGCCACGATGCGCCCGCGGTCGAGCACGATGCAGCGCGTGCACACCTCGCGGATGAAATGCATGTCGTGCTCCACGATCACCAGCGTCATGCCCTGGGCGTTGAGCTTTTGCAGCGCCTTGACGATGTCGCGGCGCAGGTTGGGGTGCACGCCGGCCGTGGGCTCGTCGAGGATCAGCAGGCGCGGGTCGCCCATCAGCGCGCAGACGATGCCCAGCAGCTTCTTCTGCCCGCCCGAGAGGGCCGAGGCCGGCAGGTCGCGCACATGGGTCAGCAGCAGCTGCTCCAGCAGGGCCGTGGCCTTGGCATGGGCGGACTGCTCCACGCGCCGGGCGGCGCTCAGGCCCAGCAGCGTGTCCCACACGCCGTGGCGTTCGGTGGCGGCGGCCATGGCCACTTCCATCACCGACATCTTCTTGGGCATCGACGGTAGCTGGAAGGTGCGGCCAATGCCGGCCGCCACGATGCGGTGCGCGGGCAGCTGCTCGATGCGGCGGCCCTCGAGCTGGATCTGGCCGCGGTCGGCCGCAGCAAAACCGGTGATGAGGTTGAGCAGGGTGCTCTTGCCCGAGCCGTTGGGGCCCAGCAGGCCCACGATCTCGCCGGGTGCCACCGACAGGTTCAGGTCTTGCAGCACATGGTTGCCGCCAAAAGACTTGGCGACGTTGTCGACCTGGAGCAGGGCAGCGTTCATGGAATCCTCCGCAACTTTTCAGGGAACAGGCCCTCGCTGCGCCACAGCAGGCACAGCAGCAGGATGGCGCCGATCAGGCCCAGGCGCAGCGCGCCGGCAACGTCGGAGTCAAAACCCATCCAGTCCTTGGCGAAGGGCACCAGCACATGGGCCGCCTGCACCATCACCACCCCCACCAGCACGCCCAGGGTGCTGCCCAGGCCGCCGATCATGAGCATGGTCCACAGCAGAAAGGTCTCGGAGGCGAGCATGTAGTCCGGCCCTGCAAAGCTCATGTAGTGGGCGTAGAGAAAGCCGCCCAGCGCCGTCACGGCGGCGCCGCTCATGATGGCGCGCGTCTTGAGCGAGCGCAGGTCGTAGCCCATGCAGGTGGCCAGCTGGGGCTCTTCGCGCATCAGCCGCAGGGCGCGGCCGAAGCGGCCATTGCCAAGGCGGGTGCAGAGCAGGGCGCCGGCGGCGACGATGGCCAGCACCAGCGCCAGGAAGGCCACGCCGTTCCAGGGCCGCGGCACGCCATCGAACAGCGCCGGGATGGCGCTGATGCCGTTGGCGCCACCGGTGAGCCAGCCCTCGTTGGTGGCGATGGTGCGCAGGATCTCGGCAATCGCCAGCGTGGCGATGCCCCAGTAGTCGGAGGCCAGCTTGCGGCCCAGGCCGGCCATGAACCAGCCCAGCGTCATGGCCAGGCCCACACCCAGACCCAGGCTGGCCAGGGGCGACCAGCCCAGGCCGAAGCCGATGCCTGCCGCGTAGGCGCCCAGGCCGGCAAAGGCGATGTGGCCGAAGTTCAGCAGCCCGGCATAGCCCGCCTGCAGGTTCAGGCCAAGGGCCATCAGCGCGTAGATGCCGGCGATGGTCAGCGAAGAGATGGCGAAATCAAACACGGCGGACCTCCCGGTCGAACAGCCCGTAAGGCTTGAACAGCAATGCCAGCAGCAGGATCAGGAACGAGGCGGCGCTGATGTAGGCCACGGGCATGAACACCAGCTCGCGCCCGAAGAACATGCCGAAGTTGATGTTGGTCACCGCGGTCTCCGTGATGGCAATCAGCAGCGCGCCGACCACGGCGCCGAGCGGGTTGCCCAGGCCGCCCAGGATGGCTGCAGCGAACACCGGCAGAAGCAGGTCGTTGCCCAGGTTGATGTGCGCGCCGGTGGACAGCGCCAGCATGCTGCCGCCCAGCCCGGCAATGGCGCCGGCGCTGAAGCTCACAAAGTAGGTGATGTGCTCGGCGTTGAGCCCCGAGGCATTGGCCAGCATGCCGTTGCTGGCCAGCGCCCGCATGGCGCGGCCCAGCCGGGTGTAGAACAGCAGCAGCACGAACAGCGCCAGCAGCACGGCCGTGGTGCCAATCATGTACAGCTGCGTGTGGGCGATGCGCGCCCCGCCCAGCACCAGCGGCTCCACGCGGGGCAGGTTGAACATGCGCGGAAATGAGCCGGCCAGCCCCTGCATGCCGGCGATCACCAGCATGGCGATGGCCAGCGAGCCGATCATGGCAATGGCCGGCCCACCGCGCAGCAGGCGGCGGAACACCAGCACATGCAGCACCAGCGTCAGCAGCCCGGTCAGCACGCTGGCGATCAGCAGTGCGGCTACGAGCGGAACGCCTGAACTGTGCAGCGCATAGGTGGCATAGGCGCCGAACATGGCGTACTGCACATGGGCGACGTTGGGGAATTTCACCAGGCCGTACAGCATGCTCAGGCCCAGCGCAATCAGCGCCAGGTCGGAGGCGCGCAGCACGGTGTCAACCAGGAATTGAAGCATCTCGGGGGTCTCGGGGCTAGTCCGCGCGCCGGCCGCCAGCGGCCGGTGCGCGGGGTTCTTTCACGTTCAGCGGGGGGCGAGCTTGCCGTCGGCAAACTTCAGCTTGTCGTACGGTGGGTCCACGCGCTGGCGGTCTTCGTCAAAGCGGATGAGCCCTGTCACGCCCGGGTAGCCGGCCGTGCCGATGTCCTTGAGCGCTGCCTGGATGGCGGGCGCCGTGGTCGCCTTGGCCTTTTCGATCGCGGCGGCGGTCAGCAGCACGGCGTCGTAGCCGTAGCCGGTGTACGAGGTCTTGAAGCCTTCCTTGTACTTGGCGGCGAACGCGTCGGAGTACGCCTTGCCGGCCGGGCCTTGCACCGAGCCGAGTTCCATGCCGAGCTGGCCGTTGGCGATGGCGGGCGGCGTGTCCGACAGGCTCATGCTCATCAGGATGGCGTACCAGGGCGTCTTGCGCAGGCCCAGTTCCTCGGCCTCGCGGTTGAGCACGGCCGACTCCTGGCCGTACGCGGTGTAGACATAGGCATCGGGGTTGCTGCGCGACATCTGCTGCAGCTCGCGCCGGTAGGTGGACTGGCCGGCGGTGTAGAGCACCTCGGTCACGACCTTGCCGCCGAGCTTTTCAAACTCGGCCTTGTAGCCTTCGAGCACGCCCTGGCCGTAGGCATTGTTGGGCGCCACCATGGCCACGCGGCGGTAGCCCATGTCGTAGGTGTCCTGCGCGGCGAAGCGGTTGCTGAAGTTCTCCAGGCCCACCAGGCTGAACGACGTGGCGCCGAGCTGGCGGATCTTGGTGCTGCTGCTGGAGATGTTCAGGTGGGTGACGCCTTCCTTGACCAGGTACTGCGCCAGCGGCAGCGTGATGCCGGACGAGTACTCGCCCATCACCACAGGCACCTTGTCGACGGTGGCCAGCTTGCGCCCGGCGTTCAGCGCCGTGGTGGGGTTGCCGCCGGAGTCTTCAACGATGACGTTGATCTTCTTGCCCAGCACGCCGCCCTTCGCATTGACATGCTCGACGCCCAGCATCACGCCGCGGCGCACGTCTTCGCCCACCGTCGCATTGGCGCCGGTGAGGGACAGCACGGCGCCGATGTTGATGGCGTCCTGCGCGAGGGCCGGCAAGGCGGTTGCCAGCGTCAGCAGGCACGCAGCAGCGGTGGCGCGAAGGGGGGAAAAACCGGGGACCTTACGAAAGCTCATGATGCACTCCTGGTTGGTGACGGGTAGGGAACGGGGATAGGGATGTCCAGCAGCTGTCGGAATGGGCGCGGGGGCCTCAGTGCTCGAACAGCCGGCCAAACTGGGGCAGGGCGTCGCGCACGCCGGCCAGACGCAGTGCGTGCCAGGCCATGGCGCTGTTGCTGGCAATGACTGGCTTGCCGAGCGCCTGCTCGACCTCGCGCGTGAGTGCCGCCATGCGCAGGCTGGTGCACGAGACGAAGACCGCGTCCACGTCGTCGTGCGCGCCGGTGGCCAGGATGGCGGCGCGCAGCGAGGCCGCGTCAATGCGCGCAACCTCGTTGTCGTTGCTGTGGTTGAAGGTGGCAATGCGCGTGATGTCAAAGCCGCTGTCGACGAGGTGGTCTTCAAACAGCGCGTTGACGCTTTGCACATAGGGCGTGATCAGCGCGATGCGCTGTGCACCCAGCGCGCGCAGGCCGGCCACGGCACCGGTGATGGGCGTGGTGCAGGCCACGCCGGGGCGGGCTTCGCGGATGCGCTGCGCCACCTGCTCCTCGCCGATCACGATGGAGCCCGAGGTGCAGCCGAAGGCGACGACCTGCAGCGGCACGTCGGGCACGATCAGCTGCACGGCGGCCGTGATGTCTTTCTCCATCGCCGCCAGGTTGGCGGGCGTGATGTCGGGCGAGTTGTGCAGGCGCGCCTCAAAGAAGGCCACGCCCGGCAGGTTCATGATCTGGCGCCATTCGTGTTCCAGCGTCTGGTCGGTGGCCAGTACCACCAGGCCGATGGCGGCGCGGGACATCACGCCGGCGTCCATGGTGAAGGGCAGCACGCTGAAGGTGCTGGGCGGGGAAGCGAGTTCGGTGCTCATGCGAGGGTCATTCCGGTGATGTCGATGGCGGGCTGGCGCCCGTGCATCAGGTCGACCACGATCTGCGCCGTGCCGCAGGCCATGGTCCAGCCCATGTGGCCGTGGCCGGTGTTGAAGTACAGGTTGGCGTGGCGGCTCTTGCCCAGGATGGGCGTGTTCTCGGGCGTCATCGGGCGCAGGCCGGC
Organism: Acidovorax sp. SRB_24; assembly: GCF_012931925.1. Lineage (NCBI taxonomy): Bacteria > Pseudomonadati > Pseudomonadota > Betaproteobacteria > Burkholderiales > Comamonadaceae > Acidovorax > Acidovorax sp. SRB_24. The sequence goes on along the minus strand of NZ_MWOM01000054.1, from coordinate 15,290 downwards.
CCAGTACTCGGGCTGGCTGAAATCGGCGCCGTTCGGGAACAGCTGGCGCGCGGCGCGCAGCATGGGCTCGAAGTCTTTCGGCGTGTGCCGGGTGTCGTAGCCGCTGAATTCCGCCGTGGCGGTGAAGCGCAGCCGGTCGCCAAAGCGCGCCCAGGCCACGAGGTTGTTTTCATCCACGCCGGCGAGCGTGGGCGGTTGATAGCCTTCGCCGGCCGGAAACGTCACGGAGTAGCCCTTGACGGGGTAGATCGGAAGGCTGTAGCCCAGCGGCCGCGCCACGATGGGCGAGTAGCTGCCCAGCGAGAGCACGTAGTCGTCGGCCGTGATGCGGCCGGCGCTGGTGCGCACCGCCTCGATGCGCCCGCCAGCGCTGTCGATGCCGTCGATCGAGGTGTCCATCAGGAACTTCACGCCCGCCTCGCGGCAGCGCTGGGCCAGGTGGCGCGTGAACATGCGCGCGTCGCCGCTCTCGTCGCTGGGGCAGTAGATGGCGCCGGCAATGTGCTGGCATGCGCCGGCCAGCGCCGGTTCGTGCGCGATCACCGAGTTGGTGTCGAGCGCATCGAGCTGCATGCCGCCGTCGGCCAGGATCTGCATGTTGGCGCGGCCACGGGCAAACGAGGCCTCGTCGCGGTACATGTAGAGGGCGCCACGGCTGATGCGCTCGTACTGCAGGTCTTGCGCGGCGGTGAGTGCCTGCAACTGCTGCTGTGAATAGCGGCAGAGCACGAGCTTGCGGCCGGTGTTGATGCGCGAGCGCTCGGCCGTGCAGTTCTGCAGAAACTTCCACAGCCAGACCCACATGTGCGGATCGGGGTTGAGCTTCAGGCGCAGGGCTTGGCTGCTGTCGCGCAGCGAGCGCCACAGCACGCCGGGCGCACGGGGAGACGCCCAAGTGTACGAGTGGCCGGGCGCCACCATGCCGGCGTTGGCATAGCTGGTTTCGGCGGCGGCGAGCGACTGGCGGTCGATCACGGTGACCTGGCGCCCCTGCGCTGCCAGGTACCAGGCGGTGGTGACGCCCGCAACGCCGGCGCCCAAGACCACGGTGTGCATATCGGTGTCCTTGACGTTGCGGGCGTCAGGCGACGGCGACCACACCGATTTCAACGGTGTAGGGCGGGAAGGCCAGTGCCGATTCCACGCAGGCGCGGGCCGGCGCATGGCCGGCGGGCACCCAGGCGTCCCACAGGGTGTTCATGTCGGCGAAGGTCTTGTGGTCGGCCAGCCAGATGGTGGCCTGGACGATCTTGGTCTTGTCGCTGCCGGTCTCGGCCAGCAGGGCGTCGATCTTGTCGAGGATCTGGCGCGTCTGGCCGGCCACGTCCAAAGCGGTGTCGGTAGCGACCTGGCCGGCGAGGAAGATGAAGCCGTTGGCCACGACGGCTTGGCTCATGCGGTTGTTGGTCTGGATGCGTTGGATGGTCATGCGAAATCTCCGAGGGTCTGGTGGCCATGGAAGGGCCGTTTACAAAAGCGAAACCGGGGCATTGCCTCGGTGCGTGCCGTCCCGCCGCAAGCGGCTTCGAAAAGCCGTGCCGCAGGCCGGTTTATCTTCGTGAATTACTAGTGCCGCACTAAGTGTAGACACTTGTGATTTGGCTGGTCAATGCAGTTTGGTAGTGGTTTTCACTGAGGCACTGGACGGCCATCGGTGGCGCTGCCACGGCGCCGGTCGGAGCCGGACGCAGCGGTCCCCGAATCGGAAAAGAAGCGCGCGCGGCATCGCCGGACGCGATGGCGCCCGGGCGGGGAGACTCTTTTTTATAGCTGCCAGCGCTTGATGGCAAAGGGCTGGAGGCCTATTTCATGCCCAGCCCAGCTTGCCGCGCCGCGCGTGCTACAGCTTCTTCACCAGCACCTGGCTGCGCCGGTCCCAGTTGTACTTGCGCTTGCGCGCCTCGGGCAGCCAGTCGGGGTCGACCTGCTGAAAGCCGCGCTTGATGAACCAGTGCATGGTGCGCGTGGTGAGCACGAAGATGCTGTCGAGCCCCAGGTTGCGCGCGCGCTGCTCGATGCGCTTGAGCAGTTTTTCGCCGTCGCCCGTGCCCTGGCTTTGCGGCGACACCGTGACGGCGGCCATTTCGGCCGTGCGCGCTTCGGGGTAGGGGTAGAGCGCAGCGCAGCCGAAGATCACGCCGTCGTGCTCGATGATGGTGTAGCTGGCGACGTCGCGCTCGATCTCGGTGCGGTCGCGCTTGACGAGCGTGCCGTCGCGCTCGAAGGGCTCGATCAGCTGCAGGATGCCGCCGACATCGTCGACCGTGGCCTCGCGCAGCTCTTCGAGCTTTTCATCGACCACCATGGTGCCGATGCCGTCGTGCACATAGATTTCGAGCAGCAGCGCACCGTCCACGGCAAACGGGATGATGTGGCTGCGCTCCACGCCGCCCTGGCAGGCCTTGACGCAGTGCTGCAGATAAAACCCCGTGTCGGTCGGGCGCTGGCTGGCGGGCATGCGCGCCAGCAGCTCCCGCGCCTGGGCCAGGGGCAGTTCGGTGTCGATGGGGTTGTCCTCGCCGTTGGGCTGCCCGGGGTGCTGGCGAATGCCCGCCACCTCGGACAGGAAGATCAGCTTGTCGGCCTTGAGCGCAATGGCCACGCTGGTCGCGACCTCTTCCATGGCCAGGTTGAAGGCTTCGCCCGTGGGCGAGAAGCCAAACGGCGAGATCAGCACCATGGCGCCAAAGTCGAGCGAATGCGTGATGCTCGCCACGTCGACCTTGCGCACCACGCCCGAGTGCTTGAAATCCACGCCGTCAACGATGCCGACGGGCCGCGCGGTGATGAAATTGCCCGAGATCATGCGCACCGTCGATCCCGCCATCGGCGTGTTCGGCAGGCCCTGGCTGAACGCAGCCTCGATCTCGTAGCGCAGCTGGCCGGCGGCCTCCTGCGCGCAGTCGAGCGCCACCGAGTCGGTGATGCGCATGCCGTGCGAGTAGTGCGCGGCGTGGCCCTTGGCCTGCAGCTGCTCGTTGACCTGCGGGCGAAAGCCGTGCACCAGCACGATCTTCACGCCCATGGCCTGGATCATGGCCAGGTCCTGCGCGATGCTGTGCAGCTTGCCGGCCGCAATGGCCTCGCCCGTGAGCCCGACCACAAAGGTCTGGTGGCGGAACTTGTGGATGTAGGGCGCAACCGACCGGAACCAGGGCACGAAGGTGAAGTTGAAAACGGTGGACATGCGCGGGTGGGGCGTGGGGCAGGGTCAGTGAAAACCAGCAGAGGCTGGGATAATTCGCGATTCTCTACGAAGTCGCCACCTTGTCTGCTCCCGCACCCGTCTCCCCGCTGAAAATCACGTTTCCCGAATCCTTGCCCGTGTCTGCGCGGCGCGACGAGATCATGGAGGCGCTGCAAAAGCACCAGGTCATCATCGTCTGCGGCGAGACCGGCTCGGGCAAGACCACGCAGCTGCCCAAGATCGCGCTCGCCCTGGGGCGCGGCAAGTGCAATGCCAGGCCGGGCGAAAAGGGCCAGCTGATCGGCCACACCCAGCCGCGCCGCATCGCCGCGAGCTCGGTGGCCAAGCGCATTGCCGAGGAGCTCAACACCCCGCTCGGCGACGTGGTCGGCTACAAGGTGCGCTTCCAGGACCGGCTCTCGCGCGACGCGTCGGTCAAGCTTATGACCGACGGCATCCTGCTGGCCGAGACGCAGACCGATCCGCTGCTCAAGGCCTACGACACGATCATCATCGACGAGGCGCACGAGCGTAGCCTGAACATCGACTTCCTGCTCGGCTACCTGCGCCAGATCCTGCCGCGCCGGCCCGATCTGAAGATCGTGGTGACCTCGGCCACCATCGACGCCGACCGCTTTGCCAAGCACTTTGCCAGCAGCAAGGGGCCGGCACCGGTCATCCAGGTCTCGGGTCGCACCTTTCCGGTCGAGCAGCGCTGGCGCCCGTTCGAGGAAAGCCGCGACTATGGTTTGAACGACGCCATTGCCGACGGCGTCGACGAGCTCTGGCAGGGCAATGCGGGCGGCGACATCCTGGTCTTCCTGCCCGGCGAGCGCGAGATCCGCGAGGCCGCCGACCACCTGCGCAAGCACCTGGCGCACCAGCCGCTGACGCGCAACGCAGAGGTGCTGCCGCTGTTTGCCCGCCTGTCGCAGGCCGAGCAGGACCGCATCTTTGACGGCCACACAGGCCGGCGCATCATCCTGGCGACCAATGTGGCCGAGACTTCGCTCACGGTGCCGGGCATCCGCTACGTGATCGACGCCGGCACGGCGCGCGTCAAGCGCTACAGCCTGCGCAGCAAAGTTGAGCAGCTGCTGGTCGAGCCGATCAGCCAGGCGGCGGCCAACCAGCGCGCCGGGCGCTGCGGCCGCGTGGCCAACGGCATCTGCCTCCGGCTGTACGAAGAGACCGACTTTGCCGGCCGCCCGCGCTTCACCGACCCCGAAATCCTGCGCTCGTCGCTCGCCGGCGTGATCCTGCGCATGAAGTCGCTGCACCTCGGCGTGGTCGAAGACTTCCCGTTCATCGACGCGCCATCGAGCCGTGCGATTGCCGACGGCTACCAGCTGCTCAATGAACTCGGCGCGGTGGACGACAGGAACGAACTCACGCCCATGGGGCGCGAGCTGTCCAAGCTGCCACTTGACCCGCGCGTGGGCCGCATGATTCTGGAGGCGCGCGCGCGCGGGGCGCTCAGCGAGGTGCTGGTCATTGCCAGCGCGCTGAGCCTGCAGGACGTGCGCGACCGCCCCATGGACGCGCAACAGCAGGCCGACCAGCAGCACGCCAAGTTCGACGACGACAAGAGCGAGTTCAGCGGTTACCTCACGCTGTGGAAATGGCTGCAGGAGGCGCGCGGCGGCACCATGCCCACGCTCGCGTCGGCGCGCGTGCAGCAGCAACAGGCGCAGGCACGGCGCAAGGGCAGTGCATCGCAGGCGTTTTTGCCGGTATCGCAGCGCCTGGTCGCGCCGGCCCCCGCACCTGCGCCGGCGCCCGTGCTGGCGCAGGGCGGCGCCGCGCCCACGCACAAGCTCAGCAACCGCCAGTACGAGCAGCTGCTGCGCCAGAACTTCATCAACGTGCGCCGCGTGCGCGAGTGGCGCGACGTGCACAGCCAGCTGCTCACGGTGGTGGCCGAGCACGGCTGGGAGGCCAACGCGCAGCCGGCAAGCTATGAGCAGCTGCACCTGTCGATGCTGGCCGGGCTGCTCGGCAACATCGGCTTCAAGCCCGAGGAAGAGGACGTGTACCTGGGCGCACGCGGCATCAAGTTCCACCGCCACCCGGGCGCGCACCTGCGCAAGAAGCCGGGGCGCTGGATCGTCTGCGCCGAGCTAGTCGAAACCACGCGCCTGTTTGGCCGCGGCATCGCCGCCATCGAGCCGGCTTGGCTCGAAGAGGTGGGCGCGCACCTGCTCAAGAAGCAGTTGCTCGACCCGCACTGGGAGAAGAAGGCCGCCGAGGTCGTCGCCTTCGAGCGCGCCACGCTGTACGGCCTGGTGGTCTACAGCGGCCGGCGCGTGGGCTTCGACAAGGTCGATCCGCAGGCCGCGCGCGAGATGTTCATCCGCCAGGCGCTGGTGGCCGGCGATCTGCTGCCCGAAGCACACAAGCGCCTGCCGTTTCTCGCCGCCAACGAAAAGCTGATTGCCCACGTCGAGGCGCTCGAGCACAAGTCGCGCCGCCAGGACGTGCTGGTGGACGAGGAGCTGATCTACGCCTTCTACGACCAGCAGCTGCCGCAGGACGTGACCAACGGGCGCGGCTTCGAGCACTGGTACCGCGCCGAGGCCAAGGCACGCCCCGAATTGCTCAAGCTCACGCGCGACGAACTGATGCGCCACGAGGCGGCCGGCATCACCACCAGCGCCTTTCCGCGCACCGTGCGGCTCGGTGGCGTGGATTGCGCGGCCAGCTACCTGCATGCGCCCGGCGACGCGCGCGACGGCCTCACGGTGACGGTGCCGCTGTTCGTGCTCAACCAGGTGCACGAGGAGCAGTGCGAGTGGCTCGTGCCCGGCATGCTCAAGGACAAGATCCAGGCGCTGCTCAAGAGCCTGCACCAGCGCCCGCGCAGCCGCTTCGTGCCGCTGCCCGAATCGGCCGCGCGGCTGGCGCAGCTGCTGGGCACGCCCGAGCGCATGGGCCGCGTGGGCCTGCTCGATGCGCTGCTCAAGCAGGTGCGCGACGAGACCTCGCTCGACGTCAAGCGCGCCGACTTCAAGCTCGACATGGTGCCCGCGCACCTGTTCATGAACTTCCGCGTCGTCGACGAGCACGGCCGCCAGCTTGGCCAGGGCCGCAACCTCGGCGCGCTCAAGGCCGAGTGGGGCGCGAAGGCGCGCGGGGCCTTTCAGGCGCTTGCTTCATTAAAGATAGCTGCTGGCGCTGGCAGCCAGGCGGTTTCAGATGCAAAAGCACCTGAAAGCAAGCAAATCCGTGCGCAAGCAGATCCTAAAAAAGAAGCAAATGCCACGCCCGCCATGCCGGCGGGCCAGCGCTACACCGCCTGGACCTTCGGCGAACTGCCCGAGCTCATGGAGATCGGCAAAGGCGGCCAGACGCTGATCGGCTTTCCCGCGCTGATCGACGCGGGCGATGCCGTCACGATCGAAGTCTTTGACGAGCCCGAGGTCGCCGCTGCCAAGCACCGCGCCGGTCTGCGCCGCCTGTTTGCGCTGCAGATCAAGGACGCGCTCAAGTACCTCGAAAAGAACATTCCCGACCTGCAGAAAATGGCCGTGGCCTACATGCCGCTGGGCACGCAGGAAGAGCTGCGCAGCCAGATCCTTGATGTCGCGATGGACCGCGCCTTCCTGCTCGACCCGCTGCCCACCAGCGAGGCCGATTTCAAGCGCCGCGTCGACGAGGGCCGGGGGCGCCTGACGCTGATCGCCAACGAGGTGGCGCGCCTGGCGGGCACGATCCTCACCGAGTACGCCGCGGCCGCGCGCAAGATCAAGGACACCAAGGGCGCGCCCGAGGCCACGGCAGACGCTCTGCAGCAGCTGCAGCGCCTGGTGCCGAAGAACTTCCTGACCGCCGCGCCCTGGCCGCAGCTGGCGCACTTCGCGCGCTACCTCAAGGCCATCACGCTGCGCCTGGACAAAGTCCGCGCCGACCCGGCGCGCGACGCCACCAAACTGGCCGAGCTGCGCCCGCAGGAGCAGCGCTACTGGCGCCTCGTGGCCGAGCGCAAAGGCCAGGTCGACGCGCGCATGCAGGAGCTGCGCTGGCTGCTCGAAGAACTGCGCGTGAGCTTCTTCGCGCAGGAGCTGCGCACGCCGCAGCCGGTGAGCGTCAAGCGGCTGGACAAGCTGTGGGCGCAGATCAACAGCTGATCGGCGGGCTGTGCGAACAATCCCGACGCGAGCCTCGCGCACCGGGATGGGTCAGGGGCCGACAGCGCGTTTTGGCCGCCATGCAGCCAGACACGTCCCACACACACGCCAGCGCTACGGGGAAGGCTTTGCGTAGACATCGGCACTGAGCACCTCCAGGCCGACAAAGGGGGCGTTGCCTTCGACCCAGGCATCGTGGCCAGGCGGGATGGCGTAGGACTCTCCTGCGCTGAGCGTTTTCTCGGAACCGTCCTGCATTCGAACGGTGAGCTTTCCCGAAACGACATGCCCCACATGCGAGAGTTGGCAATACTCTGTCTTCACCACGGGCTTGATGCATTCTGACCAACGCCACCCGGGTTCGAAGTTGAACCGCCCGATCGTGTAGCCCTGCAGCTTTACCACCTCGACGCGGGTTTTGTTGGGTGTGCGAAGCTCGTCCGGCGTGCCATGCGATTTGACTTCGAGCTTCTCAACGCTGACGGGAGTGACCATGATTTTCTCCTTCGATTGAGCCGCCCCCGCTATCGCGGAATTCTTAAGGGATCGCTGATGAATTGGAGGGCAACCGAGAAACTATCGCGATGTCATTCGCATGGCAATGCGATCGATCACATGCAGTTACGGGTTGGCGGCTCATGGCACGGCATTGTGTGCGCCGCGCTATCCAGCTGGTCAGCGGAGCAAAGCGATGCAGGTATACAGGACGCCAGCACGACCTCATCCAACGGGCCACAAATCCGCACAAGTTTTGCACTCGTTCCGTGTAACGGGGTCGCTTGAAAAGCTTCAACGGCAGAGCAGATGCCTGCCCCAAGCTGTGGCGGTCGCGGGACGACCCACTGCTGTCTCACATATTTCAGAGCGTGATGACGGCCATCCATCGTGTGTCATCGTTCGCGTGCCGAATTTGTCCACGGCGCGGCACGGAGCTGTCATTGACTCATCCGACCGACCGCCGGCCGCAGTGACCGGCCCCGGGGCCAACGGCTCACACCGCCAATTGGAGGTCGAATGTCTGCTGCTCGAAGCTTCGAACTGACGGTCTCGACCCGGAGCAGCCTTCTCGGTCAGTGCCCTGAAGCGGCCATTCACGGAGATGACAAGTTCGAGGCCATGGCATCCAACGGGCTCGTGGTGCCACCGACGGCAAGCTTCAAGACATGGGTGTAAATCATGGTGGTACTCACATCCGAGTGCCCCAGCAACTCTTGCACGGTACGAATATCGGTGCCTGCCTGCAGCAGGTGCGTGGCAAAACTGTGGCGCAACGTATGCACGGAAACCGGCTTGCAGATACCGATCTGCGCTACGGCTTTCTTCATCGCCCGCTGCAAATGCTCCTCATACACATGGTGCCGGCGTTCAACTCCTGTGCGTGGGTCAATCGAAAGCGCAGGGGCTGGAAAAACCCAGAACCAGCCCCAACGCTGGCCCACTCCTGGATATTTCACTTCCAGTGCATGTGGCACCTCCACTCCACCGCGCTGGGCTTGTCGGTCATGCTCCCACTGTGCCCGTGCTGCAAGAGCTTGCTGCCGCAAGTCGGCTGCCAAGCTACGCGGCAGCATGACGACGCGGTCTTTGCCCCCCTTGGCCTGCCGCACCACGATCACGCTGCGATCAAAATCCACATCTTTGATGCGCAGGCGCGTGCCCTCCATCAAACGCATACCCGTGCCACTGCACATAGGCTTGCTCGGTGCGCAGGCTATAGTGTTTGTAACGAATCCGCTCACGGATCTGATCCAGCAGCCGTGTGGCGCGCAACACAGGAGGGGTAGCGGGTTTCATGACTGAATTTAGTACTGTTGTTTTGTACAGCCTGTCGCCCGCTAGGCGTTGCGGCACGCCCCTTTCCAAAATTTTCTCCGAACAACTTAGACCGCAATGTCCAGATATGGCCTGCGGATGTATGCGGTCTACATGACGTTAGGCCACATGGACAGAGAAGTCGCACTTCAGATTCAGTCTCCTCTCCGCGTCGTCAGACGCGGCGACATATTCTGGATCGCCGCCGACGAGACGAGAGGCTCGTTTCCGGGGTCGCCACATCCGCATGTGGTCGTGCAAGAGGACGTCTTTAATCACTCTCGTATCAGCACCGTCATTGTCTGCGCCCTGAGTTCAAACCTCCATAAAGCGTCAGAGCCTGGCAATGTGCTGCTAGAACCTAGTGAGGGCGACTTGGAACGGCAAAGTGTCGTAATCGCCTCTCAAGTATCCTGCATCTACAAAGCGCGGCTGGGCTCGTACATTGGCTCGTTATCGGAAGCACGTATAGACCAGGTTGTTGCTGGGCTACGCTTCGTCCAAGCGGCCTTCCATCGCCACGGCTAGATCTCGGGCGATGCGGCCTAACAATTCGTTCAAGGCGGACGGCTACGCCGCCGCTTAACTCCAGCGTTGAGCGACTGCTTTTCCCTTTGAGCACCGGCCGCTCCTGGCCGGAACCTCACACTGATCTTGCTTCCGGGAAACTGCCATTGCGAGCGGCGGACCTCGCAAGGGACGACCGCCGTCGGCTCTCTCAGGTTTCAGTTTGCTCCGAGATCTTGAGTGCGTCATCGCTCTTGATGCCGAGGTTGAACAGAGCGCGCTCGCGCATGCGGTTCTTCATCTGGAGGCCGGACCCGGCGTGCCCAGATGTCCTTCACCTTGAACGGTGCCTTTTGGCCGACGATCTAACCCTTGTTTCACGGCTTGCGCGACACCATCGTGGTTGTTGGTTCCGTGGTGGTCTCCCATCGCGTCGATGCGCCAGGAAGCATGCACCTCGGCGCACCGATCGTTCTGTTTGCCGTGCGCCGACCGTACAGCCCGCCGTCTTTCATGGTCGGCTCGGGCATGGGGAAAGGCAGTGCTCGGCTTGCTCCAGCGTGACATGCGAGGCCAAGCCGTCTACGCTGAGGGCGCCGCGGCGGCTCGCCCGGCCGGCATTCTGCGGCGGCGCTGCCCCAGCGCCGCCACAGGACGCATGCCCTCGTGCCAGGCGCGCTGTGTCGATTCGGCTTGTCGTTGTTCGTCGACGGGATACGAGCGGCCCTCCGGCGGCGCACCGACCGGTCCACTTAACAGGAGTGAACACATGTCATACATCGATGGTTTCGTGATCGCAGTTCCTACCGCAAACAAGCAGAAGTTCATCGAGCACGCGCGCCATTTCGACGCGATGTTCATCGAGCTCGGCGCCGTCCGCGTGATCGAAGGCTGGGGCGACGACGTCCCCGACGGCAAAGTCACCGACTTCCGCCGCGCAGTCCAGGCCACGGCAGACGAGACGGTGGCGTTTTCGTGGGTCGAATGGCCGGACAAGGCCACGCGTGACGCAGGCATGAAGAAGATGATGGAGGACCCGCGCATGGATCCGTCCACGCCCGGCAATCCGCCCATGCCCTTCGACGGCAAACGCATGATCTTCGGCGGCTTCGCACAGGTGGTCGAAGTGAAGGCTTGAGGCGGCGCGGGTGACACCGCACCTCGGCGGGCCATGCGCTGCGGCGGGCGTCTGGCGCAGACTGTCGGCCCGCAGGCTGTGGCTGCGAGACATCGCGCGGGCCGCCCGGTGCGCGGACGAGCAAACGCCGCGCATCTCCCCGTGACCGTCTCCGCATGTAGGCTCCCGGGGCCCTGCAGGGCTTCACACTCGCGGCCACGAGCGGCTGCTTGCCGCTTTCGCGGCCGGTCGCTCGACATGCGACGCCAAGACAGGCGTTGGCCTCGAGTCGCAGCGTGTGGCTCGAAGCAAGGGTCAGGCGCTGGTCGGGGCGCCAGGGAAGCACTGGCTTGACTGTTCGAGATGAACCGAAGGCAGCTTGTTCTCGCAAAAAATGTGGATTCTCGGCGCAAGGTGCTCGTGGCCCACGACGGTTCCGAGGTAGAGCATCGTGAGTCCCTTGTAAGTCTCCGGATTCGTATTGAAGAGCGGCGTTCCGCAGTTTTTGCAGAAGTGGCGACGGGTTCGTTCTGTTACCGCATAGGCTGTCAGAGACTCCGAGCCTTGGGTTACGGAGAACTGCTGTTCCCGCACGACAACGTACGACGAATACGCGGCGCCGGTCATGGACCGGCAAAGGCCGCAGTGGCACGCGACGACTTGCACGGCTCGGCCCGCCACATTGAATTTAACGTGGCCACATTTGCAACTGCCTATCAACTTATCCATGTTTCCTCGCAACGGGGATACCCCCAAGCTTGAAGATGACGGCTGGCGATGCTCCTGCGTACCGAGCTGCCAACCGACACAAAAACCGCCCCATATACAGCCTACTGATCACCCTGTCGCAAGCGCTCATGGCGCACTTTTGAGACGGGGCTTTGAACGATGAAGCGGAGCGGCGGGCAGCGACGGCGTGGAGCGGCGGGGCAAACCGCTGTGAAGCGCCATTCTGATGGTGAACCAATATACCCAGCCCAGAATAAGTGCCTGCAGCGGCGCACGGATAAGCAGATAGACCGGCCCCCAAGCGTGTCCCCCCATCGGAATGTGGTGCAGCGCGGCATAAATGTTCAACGGAAAGAACACGACCAGCACTGCCGCCGCCGCGAGACCGCTCACGCGCCTGAGCTTCGGAACGAAAAAACCCAGCGCGATAGCGAATTCCAGAATGCCGGATGCATGGACAAGCAGCAGTCTCTCGGGAACCCAGGGCGGCAGCATCTGCACCATGGGCTGTGCCTGCACAAAGTGTCCGACTCCTGTGAAGACAAATAGAAGGCCCAAGCCCATGGCTGCAGCATTGCGAACATCGACACTGCGGCCGAAAGCAGCATGGAGCGCAACAGCCCCGAGCCAGGGGCCGAGCATAAGAGCGAGCATGATGACAGGGGTAATCACAGAAAATGACCTCTCCAAGTGGTGCAGAGTGCGTTCAAGTTGGATCGAATTTATGCAATGCCTTTGTCGATGTCCTGCGCGATGCGACGAAGCTGCCGAATCCGGGTGTGAACTGCATTCGGGCGCCATGAACGGAAAGCTACCGAACCGGATTTTCACGACCGGATGCAAGAGAGCGGTCTGAACTGGCTTGTGCGCAAGGGCGCTCCCAGACATCGGGGTGCACGAGCAAGCGCTGCTGCGGCCGCAAAAAAGCCCGCCGGAGCGGGCTCTGGAGTGACAGGGCTGAGTTTTCAAGTGCCGTGGAACTTGACCACCAGCGGCACGATCAGCAGCGCCACGATGTTGATGATCTTGATCAGCGGGTTCACCGCCGGGCCGGCCGTGTCCTTGTAGGGGTCGCCCACGGTGTCGCCCGTGACGGCGGCCTTGTGCGCCTCGCTGCCCTTGCCGCCGTGGTGGCCGTCTTCGATGTATTTCTTCGCGTTGTCCCAGGCGCCGCCGCCCGTGCACATGCTGATGGCGACGAAGAGGCCGGTAACGATGGTGCCCATCAAGAGGCCGCCCAGCGCCTTCGGGCCCAGCAGCAGGCCGACGGCGATCGGCACCACCACGGGCAGCAGGCTGGGGATGACCATTTCCTTGATGGCGGCGCTGGTCAGCATGTCGACCGCGCGGCCGTATTCGGGCTTGCCTGTGCCTTCCATGATGCCGGCAATGTCGCGGAACTGGCGCCGCACCTCGACCACCACGGCGCCGGCCGCGCGGCCCACGGCCTCCATGGCCATGGCGCCGAACAGGTAGGGGATCAGGCCGCCGATGAACAGGCCGACGATGACCATCGGGTCGCTCAGGTTGAAGCTGATCGCCTGGCCATAGCTCTCGAGCTTGTGCGTGTAGTCGGCGAACAGCACCAGCGCCGCGAGGCCCGCCGAGCCGATGGCGTAGCCCTTGGTGACGGCCTTGGTGGTGTTGCCCACGGCGTCGAGCGGGTCGGTCACGGCGCGCACCTCGGGGGGCATGTCGGCCATTTCGGCGATGCCGCCCGCGTTGTCGGTGATGGGGCCGTAGGCGTCGAGCGCCACCACGATGCCGGCCATGCTGAGCATGGCGGTGGCGGCGACGGCGATGCCATACAGGCCCGCGAGCTGGTACGACACGAGGATGGCGATGCAGACGCAGATCACCGGCCAGGCCGTGGAGCGCATCGACACGCCCAGTCCCGCGATGATGTTGGTGCCGTGGCCGGTGGTCGAGGCCTGCGCGATGTGCTGCACCGGCGAATACTGCGTGCCGGTATAGAACTCGGTGATCCAGACCAGCGCGGCCGTCAGCACCAGGCCCGTGGCGCAGGCGCCGAACAGCTTGATCTGGCTGCCGCTGGCGGCGATCGCGTTGTCGGGAATGATCCAGGCCGTGACGAACCAGAACGCGATCAGCGAGAGCACGCCGGCCACGGCCAGGCCCCGGTAGAGCGCCGGCATCACGTTCTTCATGCCCGGTGAGGCCTTGACGAAGAAGCAGCCGATGATCGATGCGACGATGGACACGGCGCCCAGCGCTAGCGGGTACAGCACGGCGTTGACCGGGGCGGCGGTCACCATCAGCGCACCCAGCACCATCGTGGCGATCAGCGTGACGGCGTAGGTCTCGAACAGGTCGGCCGCCATGCCGGCGCAGTCGCCCACGTTGTCTCCGACGTTGTCGGCGATCACGGCGGGGTTGCGCGGGTCGTCTTCGGGGATGCCGGCCTCGACCTTGCCCACGAGGTCGGCGCCGACGTCGGCGCCCTTGGTGAAGATGCCGCCGCCCAGCCGCGCGAAGATCGAAATCAGCGACGATCCGAAGGCAAAGCCGATCAGCGGGTTGAGCAGGTTGGCCAGCGTCTTGTCGGCTACCGGGTTGCTGCCGACCAGGAACCAGTAGAAGCCGGTGACGCCGAGCAGCCCGAGGCCCACCACCAGCATGCCGGTGATGGCGCCGCCGCGGAAGGCCACGTCGAGCGCCGGCCCGATGCCTTGCGTGGCGGCCTGCGCGGTGCGCACGTTGGCGCGCACCGAGACATTCATGCCGATGAAGCCGCAGGCGCCCGAGAGCACGGCGCCGATCGCGAAGCCCACGGCCGTCTTGGCATCAAGGAAAAGGCCGATCAGGATGGCCAGCACGACGCCGACGATGGCGATGGTCTTGTACTGCCGCGCCAGGTAGGCGGCCGCGCCGGCCTGGATGGCGCCCGCGATCTCTTGCATGCGCGCGTTGCCGGGGTCCTTGGCGAGGATCCAGCTGCGGGCCCAGATGCCATAGGCCACGGCAATCAGCCCGCACGCCAGGGCCAGGAGGAGGGGGGAAGTCAGCGCTGTGGATGCAGCCATTCGTTGTCTCCAGGTGTTCTTGTCTCGCACGGTAGAGGCACAACGCACCGGTCGTGTCTCCGCTGCGTTGCTTCCTCGACCGCCACCTGGGTCGATTGGCCAACCGGACCAATTTACCTTGAATAGCGCGCCTGCAAGCGGGCTGAAAGGGGCGAGCCGGTAAAATGAGGGTTAATCCCGACGGGGATCCCTGGTATCCCTCAACAACACGACCGACAACCATGTCCCTCAACAACGTCACCCCCGGCAACAACATCCCTGAATCCTTCAACGTGGTCGTTGAAATCCCCATGGATTCCGATCCCATCAAGTACGAAGTGGACAAGGAGTCGGGCGCCATCTTCGTCGACCGCTTCATGACCACGGCCATGTACTACCCGTCGAACTACGGCTACGTCCCGCGAACGCTCAGCGGCGACGGTGACCCGGTCGACGTGCTGGTCATCACCCCGTACCCGCTGGTGCCGGGCGTCGTCGTGCCCTGCCGCGCGCTCGGCATCCTGAAGATGGAAGACGAGGCCGGCATCGACGGCAAGGTGCTGGCCGTGCCCACCAACAAGGTGCTGGGCATGTACTCGGCCTGGAAGAACATCGAGGACGTGAACCCCGCGCGCCTGAAGGCCCTGAGCCACTTCTTCGAGCACTACAAGGACCTCGAAGAAGGCAAGTGGGTCAAGGTGCTGGGCTGGGAAGGCATTGACGCCGCGCACAAGGAAATCCTGGACGGCATCGCCAACTACAAAAACGCCCAGGTCTGAACGCGGCCG
>NZ_MWOM01000040.1:0-36829 GCF_012931925.1 Acidovorax sp. SRB_24 | reverse complement strand
CCTCTTGGGCCCGCCCCCCGGCGCGACCGACCCGGAGCCTCTGGCAAACCGTGCGCCGGACCCGGAAACCGACAACCAGGCCAGCGCGCCCTCTCCCGACCCTGCCGCCGAGACTGCCCCCGACCACGGGCCGGGCCCGCAGCCGCTCCTTGCGGCCGAGGCGCCGGACGCCCCTTCAGAGGCCCCCGCGCCGGCGCCCGCCGCAGGCACGACAGCAGCGATCGACATCGCCGTGCCGGGCACGGGCGCACCCGGGGACAGCGCAGCGCCCCGCCCGGTGCGCATTCCGCCTCCCGTGCGCCTGGATTTCGAGGTCAGCGGGCAGGCCAAGAAGCTCCACTACAGCGCGCGCGCCGAACTGCTGTGGCAGCACGACGGCCAGCACTACCAGGCGCGCCAGGAGATCAAGCTGCTGTTCCTGGGCGCGCGCACGCAGACCAGCGAGGGCGACATCGCCGCGGGCGGCCTGCAGCCCCGGCGCTTCGGCGACCGCGCACGCAGCGAACAGGCCGCGCACTTCGATTACGCCCACAACCGGATCACGTTCAGCGCCAACACGCCCGAAGCCGTTCTGGTGCCGGGCACGCAGGACCGGCTCAGCGTGTTCCTCCAGCTCGGCGCCCTGCTGGCCGCGGCGCCCGAACGCTACCCGGTGGGCACCCGCATCAGCGTGGCCACGGCAAGCGCGCGCGCGGCCGACGTCTGGTCGTTCACCATCGAGGGCGAGGAAACGCTGGACCTGCCCGTGGGCGCCACCCCGGCGCTGAAACTGGAGCGCCTGCCGCGCCGCGACTACGACCAGAAGGCCGAGCTGTGGCTCGCGCCCGCCCTGGGCTACCTGCCCGTGCGCATCCGCCTCACCCAGGCCAACGGCGACTTTGCCGACCTGCGCCTGAGCGGCCACGCCGCGCCCTGAACCGGGGCCAAGGCCCCGCCAGCGAAGGTGATTGGCATCCGTGAAATACTGGGGCAGGCCCCCGGGCCGCACCGCAGGACTTGAACTCCGCGCCCGCGCTGTCATCTGACAGACACACAGACCAGGGAGAACACCATGCACATGCTCTACGACTCAGAATCTTTTGTGGTGGTCCACATGCTGACAGACGCCGTGAAGCCGCTCGATGCCACGTCGGCGGACAGCCCCGCCCCCGCCCCACAGCTGGCCCGCCACGGCTTCGAGATCGTGGACAAGCGCTCGGGCAAGGAGGTCTACCTCGATGGCTCGTGGGCAGAAATGTTCCAGCAGGTCATCCTGGCATGGCAGCGCGACGCACCGACGCAGGAGGAAGTGGAAGACACGCTGGACCGCTACACGGGCCTGGCGCAGAACCCGGTGGTGGTGCACTGACCAAGCAAAACACCAGTCAAATCCGCCACAAACACTTACCCATCAAACGCCAGAAGCTATCATTATAATAGCGCCAATCAGGGCGCAGCGCCCCGGCGCTGGCGCATGTCCTGGGCCATGCGCTGCAGCGCGTCGGCGCCGAGCAGGGCGCGCGCCGCCGGGTACACCAGGTCTTCCTCGCTGCGGATGTGCGCGGCGTAGGCTGTGGCGAAGCGCGCGAACGCGGCCTCGTCCTGCGCGCTGAAGGCGGTTTTTTTCCCTTCGGCCAGCGCCTGCAAGGCCGTGCGCGCGGCCTGCCAGTCGGCGTCCATGCGCGCATGGTCCTGCTGCAGCTGCCGCACCCGCGCCGCCATGGCGGCGTCACCGTGCGCCAGCAGCGGCGGAAACACGTGCAACTCTTCGTCTTCGTGGTGCAGAGGCGCGGCGAGGTCGAAGTAGAGCAGCACATCGTGCGCCGCCTGGCGCGCGGAGTCGTCGCAGGCCTGGCCGTGCAGGTAGCCGACCAGCCTCTGCAGCAGCGCCAGCGTGCGCTGCACGCGCTCGTGGCAGGCCTCGAGCATCTCGAACGGCGTGTCAAAGCCCACGGCGGGCGCGCCGAAGCCGGGCAGGGCCGCGTTGCCGGCCATGGCGCTCAGCCCAGCCGCACCGGCTCGCCCTGCCGATTGAACGGGATGAACGCGTCCACCCGGCCCTCCTTCACAGCGTCCACCATGCGCTGCAGCGGCGCCTCGGCCTCCTCGCTGCTGGGCGCGCGGTGCAGCGTGCCAGACAGCGCGGCGGCGAACACCATGGCCCAGTCGTGACCGAACTGGGCGGATTCGTCCACCAGTGCGGCAAACGAGGCAATGTCTTCGGGCCGCTTGTCCACGCACATCAGCGGCACCAGCGCGCCGCCCTGCCCGGCCGCGAAATCGGCGCGCTGTGCGGGCGTGGCATCGCCCGGCAGCTCGGCGCCGGCGAACACGAACAGCAGCCTCTGGGGCTCGGGCTGCGAGCGGGCGGCCTGCAGCAAATCGTCAAAACTCGCAATTTCCATGGGTGTTCTCCGACATCACAGCAAAGGGTCTGCGCGCGACGGCTCGTCGGGGGGCTCGCCGCCGAGGGTGCGCAGGTAATCGGTGGGCACGGGACGCAGGCGCGCGCGCTTGCGCGACTGCACCGTGCCCAGGCTCAGGAAGCACAGCGCGTGCTCGCCCGCGCCCAGGCCAAACAGTGTGCGCAAGCCCGCGGACTTGAGCGCCTTGCCGCTGGTCAGCGCCGAGCCGTAGCCCAGCGCCGTGGCCATGAGCAGCATGTTCTGCACCGCGCAGCCGGCCGACACGATGCGCTCGTGCAGGTCGATCTGCGGGTCGCCGCGCTCGCCGTCCACCACCACGAGCAAAAGCTCGGGCGAGCGATAGGCCTTGTCGCGCGCCTGCGCCACCTGCTCGGGCGTGGCGCGGGCGTCGCGCCCGAGCAGGGCGGCGGCGAACACCTCGGCCAGCGGCCCGCGCTGCGCCTGCGGCACCCGCACCAGGCGCCAGGGCAGGATCTGCCCGTGGTCGGGCGCCTGGCCGGCGGCGGCCACGATCTGCGCGAACTCGGCAGCCGGGGGCGCGGGCTCGGCCAGGCGCTTGGGCAGGATGGTCTGGCGCGCCTGGATCAGCGTGGCAGCCACCGCGGCCAGCTCGCCGGGCGCGGCCGCGGGCGTGCCGCCTTCAACCGGGGCGACCATCGGCGCGCAAGCGTCCATACCAGTCTCCCAGCCGCACCCCCCATACCGCCACCACGGCGGCCCACAGCAGCGCGGCCGCCAGCAGCAGCCACGCCGACGCGGCACCGGGCAGCGCCGCCGCGATGCGCAGCACGGTGGCCGCCTGCAAGGCCCAAAAAAGCGACCAGACCGTCCGGTCGGCCACCAGGGCACGGCCGCTGTGCCCGCACGACACGCGCGTGACCATGGCCAGCATCAGCGAGGCCAGGCACCCCATGGTGAGCGCATGCAGGGCCCCCAGGCCGAGCACGGGCGCGCCCTGCGCCAGGCCCAGCAACTGGGATACGCCAGCGAGCACCAGCGCCAGCCCCAACCACAGAAAGCCCAGGTGCAGCATGGCCAGCAGCCGGTTCTTGAGGCTTTGCACCACGCCCCACACGCCGGCCAGCCACAGCA
Source organism: Acidovorax sp. SRB_24 (assembly GCF_012931925.1). Classification (NCBI taxonomy): domain Bacteria; kingdom Pseudomonadati; phylum Pseudomonadota; class Betaproteobacteria; order Burkholderiales; family Comamonadaceae; genus Acidovorax; species Acidovorax sp. SRB_24. Next base: position 33,332 of record NZ_MWOM01000040.1, on the reverse strand, counting down.
GCACGGCGCCCACGGCCAGTTCCAGCACGCCGCGCACCAGCAGCCACAGCGGCGCCACCGGCCCCTGCAGCGGCCCGTCGAGCTCGACCCACACGGCAGCGGCCTCGAGGGCGGCGGCGGCCAACATCAGCCACAGCACCCAGAACGGGCGCCACACGGCGATGAACGGCAGGGCGCTCGACGTGAAAAACGGGATCATGCGGTGCGCCACCGTGACGTACACCACCACGACGAAGCCCCACAACGCCGTGAGCACGCAGGCGCGCGCCACGGCCGGCGCATCCAGCGCCAGGCCGAGCACGGCGCCCATGGCGCTCAGGCTGCCGACGGCGCAGGCCACGGCGATGGCGCGCGCATGCACCTGGTCGTCGGCGCGGCTGCGCAGCACCAGCCACCAAAACAGTGCCGTCATCCACGCCAGGCCGAGCGCCGCCAGCGCCGCACCCGCGATGGCCCAGCGCGCCGCCATATGGGCGCCCCCCAGCCACAGCAGCCAGCCCAGGGCCTGCAGCAGCAGGGGCGGCAGCAGCGTGCGCGTCCCCCAGGGCGCAACCCCCAGCCACTTGGGGCCGGCGGTGAACAAAAAACCCGAAAAGAACAGCGGAATGAAGCCCAGCACCATCACGGCGGCATGCACGAGCGACGGCGACAGCGCATAGGGCAGCCCCAGCAGTCCGCTCGCCCGGTCCACCTGCACCAGCGCCCACCACACCCCCGAAGCCCCCAGCAGCACCATCGCCAGGAAAAACCCCAGCCGGTGCGGAGCCCGCATCAGGTAGACCGGCCGCCAGCGGGGGTCGGGCGGCGCCAGCCCATCGGGTGCAGGCTTGCCCGGTGCCCCAGGCCGCGCGGTGGCGGGGCGCAGGCTCATCCGCAGGTGCCGAGGTGGCCGCACTGGGTGCAGTAGTCGCAACCGTCCTTGCGGATGACCGCGTGCGCGCCGCACTCGCTGCATTTCTGGCCGGCCATGATGGGCGGCATGGCGGCCACGGCCACCGCAGGCGCCTCGGCCAGCGCCGGCACATCGACGCCCAGGTTCTTGCGGACGCGCCGCGCCAGGATGTTCTGCACTGCGTAGGCGATGGCGGCCACTTCGGAGTCGTGCCACATGGGCACATGCGTGCCATCGGCCTTCTGGTGCGTGCCCAGGCGCACGGGGCCGCGGTCCCAGGCGACCTTGCGCATGTCGCTGAGCGCACGCTCGAGGAAGCCGCCGCGCGCCGCCAGCGACAGCAGGCGCATGCTCGACGTCACCCATTGCTGCGACTCGCCGCTCTGGCCCACGGGCATGAAGAACTCGATCGCGCGGTCGACCGTGCCGGTGCCGTCGGCATTGGGCACGGGCAGGAAGGACACCACGAGGTACAGGCGCTTCTGGCCTTCCTGCGTCCAGTACTCCACTTTCTCGGCCACGGCCGACAGCGCGCCCTTGGGGCGGCTCTCGATCACGGTGCGCATCGGGTCCACCGGGGCCGCGGCCGGCGCCTGCGGCGCAGCCTCGGCGGGGGCGTGGGTTTCGAGCACCGCACCCAGGATGCTGTTGGGGCGGTAGGTGGCCAGCCCCTTGAGGCGCGCGCGCCAGGCCTGCAGGTACAGGCCCTTGAAGTCGTCGTACGGGTAGTCGGCCGGGATGTTCACGGTCTTGGAGATGGCCGTGTCCACGAAGGGCTGCACCGCCTGCATCATCGCGATGTGGCCGTCGGCCGACATCTCGAGCGCCGAGACGAAGTACGCGGGCAGACGCGCCACGTCGCCGCCGAGCTCGCGGTACAGGCGCCAGGAATGGTCTTCGACCGCGTACTCGGAAGTGCTGCCGTCGCCCTCGCGCTTCCTGCGCTTGTACATCCACGAGAACGGCGGCTCGATGCCGTTCGAGGCGTTGTCGGCAAAGGCCAGGCTCACGGTGCCGGTGGGCGCGATCGACAGCAGGTGGCTGTTGCGGATGCCGTGCTTGCGGATGTCCTTTTGCAGCGCTGCTGGCAGGCGGCTGGCAAACGTGCCGGTGGCCAGGTAGCCCTCGGCGTCGAATTTCGGGAAGGCGCCCTTCTCGCGCGCCAGCGCCACGGACGCGGCATAGGCGGCGTCGCGCATGCGCTCGGCGATGCGCGCCGCCATGGCGCGGCCCTCGGGCGCGTCGTAGCGCAGGCACAACATGGCCAGGGTGTTGCCCATGCCGGTGAAGCCCACGCCGATGCGGCGCTTGGCGTGCGCCTCTTCGCGCTGCTGGGGCAGGGGCCAGAAGGTCAGGTCGAGCACGTTGTCGAGGGCGCGCACCTGCAGCGCCACCGATTTTTCAAACGCGTCGAAGTCGAACGCCGCTTCGCCCGACAGGCCGAACGGGTGGCGCACAAAGCGCGTCAGGATGACGGGGCCGAGGTCGCAGCAGCCGTACGAGGGCAGCGGCTGCTCGCCGCACGGGTTGGTGGCCTCGATGGACTCGCAGTAGTGCAGGTTGTTGTCGGTGTTGATGTGGTCGAGGAACAGGATGCCGGGCTCGGCGAAGTCGTAGGCCGACTTCATGATGGTGTCCCACAGCTCCTGCGCCGGCAGCGTCTGGTAGACCCACTGGCCGTCGGCCCGCTGGTAGGCGCCCTGCGCCATCAGCGTGGCGCCCGGCCGCGCCTGGTGCACGAGCTCCCACGGCTGGTCATTCTGCACCGCCTCGATGAAGGCATCGGAGACGCCCACCGAGACATTGAAATTGTTCCAGCGCCCCGGCGTGCGCTTGGCGGTGATGAAGTCCATCACGTCGGGGTGGTCGATGCGCAGCACGCCCATCTGCGCGCCGCGGCGCGCGCCGGCGCTCTCGACCGTGGAGCACGACTGGTCGAACACGTTGATGTAGCTGCACGGGCCCGAGGCCATCGAATGCGTGCCCTTGACCTGCGCGCCGCGCGGGCGGATGCGCGAGAAGTCGTAGCCCACGCCGCCGCCGCGCCGCATGGTTTCGGCCGCTTCGCGCAGCGCTTCGTAGATGCCGGGGTAGCCGCCCTCGTCCACCCCCTGGATGCAGTCGCCCACGGGCTGCACGAAGCAGTTGATGAGCGTGGCCTGGATGTCGGTGCCGGCGGCGCTCATGATGCGGCCCGCGCCGATGGCGCCGGCGTGCAGGTTGGCCAGGAACAGCGCTTCGTATTTTTCCCGCTCGCCCTCGGCCTCGACCGAGGCCAGCGCGCGTGCCACGCGGCGGTACAGGTCTTCGGCGCTGGTTTCGCCGGCCTTGAGGTATTTTTCTTTCAGCACATCGAGGCTGATGGGCTGGGTGGCGGTCACGTCGTGCGCGCGGCCGAGGTCTTCGCGTTTCATGGGGTCTGCCTTGGGAAAAGGCGGCGCAGCACCGGGCACGCGCAGCCGTGGAAGGGGTTGCGCAGCGCACCGGGTCCCGGAAACAGGACAAGGTGGGCGCTGCGCAGACGGCAAGAATAGACCTTTTTGGCGACAGACCCGCGCAAGTCCCGCCCCGGCGTGGTGGTTAAAACGCATTCCTGACGCAGCGCAATCTTGGTGCATCTGTCCTGCGGTCCCCAGCGGCACGGGCTCGGGCGGAGGCGCCGTCCACGCCCCGCACCGGGGGCGGCGCCCCTTCGCGGATCCACTGGGTGGGAATCCGGCCTTTGGCATCGAAACAAGGCTCTAGCGCCTGCCAGCCGTATGCAGATAGCTATCAAAGTCATAGTTCCCGGTGGCCCCAGGAATTTCAGGCATGGAACCCGGGCATGGCGCGCTGGCTCAATCGCAAATCACCTGCCCATCGTGCTCGACATACGGGGCATACGGGCCGGTGCCGCTGTTCGTGGCCACCGAGGCGGCGACGAAATTGCCTGTCTTGACATCGAAGACATGGACTTCGCCGTCCTCAATGACGTAATGCCAGCCGTGCAGGCTGATCTGCCCCGCCAGCACGCGGCTGCGCACCATGGGAAATTCCATCAGCCGGCCCAGTTGCAGCACCACGGCGCGCTGCTCGGTGCGGCGCAAGGCCTCGGGGCATGGCTGGACCGGCAGCACCGCCTCGCGCCCCAGGTCGAGCCAGCGCAGCAGGTTGTGGGCTTCGGAGGGCACCTCGCCATACAGCGCCTTGATGGCACCGCAGTGGCTGTGACCGCAGACCACGATCCGGCTGACCTGCAGGCTGAGCACGGCGAATTCGATGGCCGCCGCCGTGCCGTGGTGGCCGTGCGAGCCGTCGTAGGGCGGCACAAAAGCCCCCACATTGCGCACCAGAAACAGCTCGCCCGGACCGGCGCCGGTGAGCAGGTAAGGCAGCAGGCGCGAGTCGGAGCAGCCAATGAACAGCGTGGTCGGGTGCTGTCCGTCGGCCACCAGGTCCTGGAAACGCTGCTGGTGCAGCGGGAAATAGTCCGACTTGAAGCGCCGCAGGCGCACCAGCAGTTCGTCGCTGCTGTCAGCGCTGCTGTCGCTGTCGTTCGCGCTGTCGTGAGCCGGCGCGTCCATGCCTACTGCACCAGCGGGGAGTCGGCGGCGTCCAGTGCGATGTGTTCCAGCGTGGCCTCGCCCGCCAGCAGGGCCATGTACTGGTGCAGCGCGCGAGCGCGCGACTGCATCGCCAGCAGGCGCGCTATGCGCTCGCGCACCTCGGCGTAGGTGGGCTGGGTTCCCTCGCGGCGCTCCAGCACCTCTACGATGTGGAAGCCAAACCGGCTGTGCACCAGCCGCGGGAGCACGCCGACGCGGGCTTGGTGCTGCTGTGTGTGGAACAGCGCCTGCGCCAGTTCGGGCGCGCAGTCGTCCGGGCCGATCCATCCCAGGTCGCCGCCCTGGGTGCTGGTGGGGCAGTTGGACAGTTCGGTCGCCAGCTGCGCAAAGCGTCCGGGCGGGCTGTCTGCGTGGGTCAGTTCCAGCAGGGCTTTTTCCGCATGCACTGCCAGCGCCTGCACGTTGGTGCCGGGCGTGACCGCAAACAGGATGTGCCGCACATGCAGCGCCTGCCCCACGGTGAACTGCGCAGCGTGCGCCTGGTGGTAGCGCTGGCACTCGGCCTCCTGCGGCTGCGGACTGCGGACGTCCGCGTCGACCAGCTGTTCGAGGATTTGGCGCTCCGGCTCGCCCAGTTCGGGCGCCACGCTGCCCGCGTGGGCCGGCAACAGCCTCTGCGCCACCGCGCGCTGGCGCAGCAGTTCGGCATAGGCGCGTTCGCGCAGTTCGTCCTCGGCAGGGCGCTGCCCCGGGAGGTGCAGGGCCACGCCGTTGATGGTGGCCGTGGGCCCGCTCCGGGTGCCGGCCGCCGCGGCATCGGCAGGGGCAGCCGCGCTGCCACAACCGCATCCGCTGCCGCAACCGGAAGAGGAAGAGGAAGAGGGAGCGGCGTTCATGAGAACTCTCCTTTGGGCGAGGCGGCGCCCGTCGGGGCCTGGGCGACCGGGCGGTGGGCGGGATGGACCGCCTGCACCGGCTGCGGCGCGTGCGACGAGCGCGTGGTGACGCCCACGTCCAAGCGCCGGCTGCGCACCACCTGGTAGGGCCGGAACAGGTAGCCCACCGACGCAAAACCGCTCCACACGTGCACCAGGCGGCTGAACGGGAACAGCAGGAAGATCGTCATGCCGAAGACGATGTGAAACAGGTAGGGCCAGGGCAAGCCGGCCAGCACCTCGGCATCGACCGTGCGCAGCGTCAGGATGCGCTGCGCCCAGTCGGCCAGGATCAGCATCACGCTGCCGTCGGAATGCGCCCACGAAAAAGGCAGCGTGATCAGGCCCACGACCAACTGCACCCACAGGATCAGCAGGATCGCCAGGTCGGTCTTGTGGCTGGTGTAGCGGATGCGCTCGTCGAACATGCGACGGTAGATCAGCATCGACAGGCCGATGAAGCAGAGGACACCGAACAGACCGCCCGAGTAGATGGCGATTTTCTGCTTGACCGAAGCTTCGAGAAAGTGCGCATAGAACGCATGCGGCGCCAGCAGGCCGATCAGATGGCCAAAGAACAAAAACAGGATGCCGACGTGGAACAAATTGCTGCCCCAGCGCAGCAGCCCGGTGCGCAGCAGCTGCGACGAATCGCTTTTCCAGGTGTACTGGTCGCGGTCGAAGCGCAGCAGGCTGCCGAGCAGGAACACCGCCAGGCAGATGTAGGGGTAGACCCCGAAGAGAAAACCGTGCAGGGAAGTCATCGCTGTGCTCCTTGGGTGGGGCGTGCCTGGCGCGCGGCGTGGGGCACGATGTGGATGGGTTGCGGCTGGTCGGGCCGCGCCTGGCCTTTGGACGAGCAGCCGTCAAACACCACCGGCTCCTGCCAGACAGCGTCCATCGGCTCTTCGGCGACGATCTCGACCGGCGAAGCTTTCTCGCCCGCCAGTTCGAGCAAGGCGCCCAGGACGCAGGCATAGGGGCTTGCGCGCTGCTGCAGGGCCGCAAAGAGGGCATTGAAGATGTGTGCCATTTCGGCGAGGAACTCGCGCGCCTGGCGCGGCGGCTGCGTGGAGGTGAACTCCAGCACCACCGGCAGGAAGTCGGGCATTTCGCCCTCGCCCAGGAACATGCCGGCCTGCTCGTAGGTTTTGGCCAGATCGATCATGGCCGGGCCGCGGTCGCGCGAGTCACCATGCACATGCTCGAACAGGTGCAGCGAGGTGGCGCGGCCGCGGTCGAACAGCTCGACATAGTCGGCCTCGGCTTCCAACGCCGCTTTGCGCTCCAGGGTATCGATCAGCGCGTCGAGCTCCGCCAGGCGCGGCGCAGGCAGCGCCTGCTCCTGCAGCAGCGCAGCGCGCAGCCCGGGCAGGTGGGCGCGCAGTTCCGCATCGGGGTAGCCGAGCAGCCGCGCCAGCACGCGCAGGCTTCGGGTCGCAGTGGGGGTGTGGTTGAACAGGGCCATGGCTCAGACCTCCACCTTGATGGGAATGGTGCGTTTCTTGCTGCCGCCAAACAGGCTGACCTCGCTGCTGCCTTCAGAGCAGCCGTTGCCAAAGGTGAAACCGCAGCCACCGCGCACGTCGAACGCGTTTTCGGCGTATTCGCGGTGGGTCGTCGGGATCACGAAGCGGTCTTCGTAGTTGGCAATCGCCATGGTGTGGTACATGTCCTCGACCTGCGCCACGGTCAGGCCGGCCTGCGCCAGCACCGCCAGGTTCTGTTCGTGGTCGACATGCTTGCTGCGCTGGTACGAGCGCATCGCCAGCATGCGCTGCAGCGCGCGCACCACCGGCGCGGTGTCGCCGCCCGTGAGCATGTTGGCCAGGTACTGCACGGGGATGCGCATCTGGGAAATGTCGGGCAGCTCGCCGTGGATGCCGATCTGACCGGCATTGGCCGCCGAAGTGATCGGCGAGAGCGGGGGCACATACCAGACCATGGGCAGCGTGCGGTACTCGGGGTGCAGCGGCAGCGCCACCTTCCAGTCGACCGCCATCTTGTAGACCGGGCTCTTGCGCGCGCTTTCAAGCCAGGCCTCGGGAATGCCGTCCTTGCGCGCTTGCGCGATCACGGCCGGGTCGTGCGGGTTGAGGAAGATGCCCAGCTGCGCCTGGTACAGGTCCTTGTCGTTTTCGACGCTGGCGGCTTCCTGGATGCGGTCGGCGTCGTACAGCACCACACCGAGGTAGCGGATGCGACCGACGCAGGTTTCACTGCACACGGTCGGCTGGCCGGCCTCGATGCGCGGGTAGCAGAAGGTGCACTTCTCGGCCTTGCCGCTCTTCCAGTTGTAGTAGATCTTCTTGTACGGGCAGCCCGAGACGCACATGCGCCAACCGCGGCACTTGTCCTGGTCGATCAGCACGATGCCGTCTTCCTCGCGCTTGTAGATCGAGCCCGACGGGCACGAGGCCACGCAGCTTGGGTTCAGGCAGTGCTCGCACAGGCGCGGCAAATACATCATGAAGGTGTTTTCGAACTGCCCCACCATGTCTTTTTGCACCTGCTCGAAGCTGTCGAGGTTGGCGTCCTTGCTGCGCTTGGAGAACTCACCGCCGAGGATTTCCTCCCAGTTCGGGCCCCACTCGATCTTCTCCATGCGCTTGCCGGTGATCAGGCTGCGCGGCTGCGCCGTGGGCGCGGCCTTCATTTCGGGCGCCGACTGCAGGTGGTCGTAATCAAACGTGAAAGGCTCGTAGTAGTCGTCGATCTGCGGCATGTTCGGGTTGGCGAACAGGCGCATCAACATCTTCCACTTGCCGCCCTGGCGCGGCTCGATGGACCCGTCGGCGCGGCGCACCCAGCCGCCGTTCCACTTGTCCTGGTTTTCCCACTCCTTGGGGTAACCGATGCCGGGCTTGGTCTCGACGTTGTTGAACCAGGCGTACTCCATGCCCGGGCGGCTGGTCCAGACGTTCTTGCAGGTGACCGAACAGGTGTGGCAGCCAATGCACTTGTCCAGGTTCAGCACCATGCCGATTTGCGCGCGTACTCTCATGCCGACTCTCCCTGTTGCTGCACCGCGAAGGCGCGTTCGTCCTGGCGTGGCGTGTCCAGCCAATCCACCTTGTGCATCTTGCGCACGACGACGAATTCGTCGCGGTTGGTGCCGATGGTTCCGTAGTAGTTGAAGCCGTACGACAGTTGCGCGTAGCCGCCGATCATGTGCGTGGGTTTCAGGACGACGCGCGTGACCGAGTTGTGGATGCCGCCACGGTGCCCCGTGATCTCCGAGCCGGGCGTGTTGACGATCTTTTCCTGCGCGTGGTACATGATCACCATGCCGGGCTTGATGCGCTGGCTGACCACGGCGCGTGCGGTGAGCGCGCCGTTGACGTTGTAGGCCTCGACCCAGTCGTTGTCCTCTACGCCGATCGCCTTGGCGTCGTCTTCGCTGAGCCAGACGATCGGGCCGCCCCGGCTCAGGGTCAGCATCAGGAGGTTGTCGGTGTAGGTCGAGTGGATCCCCCACTTCTGGTGCGGCGTGATGAAATTCAGCAGGATTTCCGCATTGCCGTTCGCGCGGATACCATGCACGCCGGCCGTTGCCTTCAGGTTCACGGGTGGCCGGTAGCTGGCAAAGCCTTCGCCAAAGGCGTGCATCCACGGGTGGTCCTGGTAGAACTGCTGGCGGCCGGTCAGCGTGCGCCAAGGGATGTACTCGTTTACGTTGGTGTAGCCGGCGTTGTACGACACGGTTTCGGACTCGATGCCGCTCCAGGTCGGCGAGCTGATGATCTTGCGCGGCTGCGCCTGGATGTCGCGGAAGCGGATTTTTTCGTCCTCGCGGTGCAGCGCCAAGTGTGTGTGCTCGCGCCCGGTCTGCTTGCCCAGCGCGGCCCAGGCCTTCACCGCGACGTGGCCGTTGGTCTCGGGCGCGAGCTGCAGCACCATTTCGCAGGCGTCGATGTCGCTGTCAATGCGCGGCATGCCCTGCGTCACGCCCGGCTCGGTCACCACTCCGCTGAGCTGCCCCAGCTGCGTGACTTCGGTCTCGGTGTTCCACGCAATGCCCTTGCCGCCGTTGCCGATCTTGTTGAGCAGCGGACCCACGGCCGTGAAGCGCTTGTAGACATTCGGGTAGTCGCGCTCGACCACCTGCATCTGCGGCGCCGTCTTCCCGGGAATCAGCTCGCATTCGCCGCGCTTCCAGTCCTTGACCTCGAAAGGCTGGGCCAGCTCGCCCGGGGTATCGTGCATGACCGGCGTCAGCACCATTTCCTTTTCGACGCCCAGGTGGCCGTCGCACAGCTCGCTGAACTTCTTCGCAAACCCCTTGTAGATCTCCCAGTCGCTCTTGGACTGCCACACCGGGTCCACGGCGGTGGACAGCGGGTGGATGAAGGGGTGCATGTCGCTGGTGTTGAGGTCGTTCTTCTCGTACCAGGTGGCCGTGGGCAGCACGATGTCCGAATACAGGCAGGTCGTGCTCATGCGGAAGTCGAGCGTGACCAGCAGGTCCAGCTTGCCCTCGGGCGCCTGGTCGTGCCAGACCACTTCTTCGGGCTTGGCGTCTTGGGCGCCCAGATCCTTGCCCTGCACGCCATTGGTGGTGCCCAGCAGGTGTTTGAGGAAGTATTCATGGCCCTTGCCCGACGAGCCAATGATGTTGGAGCGCCACACGAACATGTTGCGCGGCCAGTTGTCCGGGTGGTCGGGGTCTTCACAGCTCATTTTCAGCGAGCCGTCCTTCAGGGACTGGACCACGTAATCCTTAGGATCGAGTCCAGCGGCCTGCGCGTTCCTGACCACCTGCATCGGGTGGGTTTGCAGCTGCGGGGCACTCGGCAGCCAGCCCATGCGTTCGGCGCGCACGTTGTAGTCGATCATGCTGCCGCCGTAGAGCTTCTTGTCGGCCAGCGGCGAGAGCACTTCGTCGACCCCGAGCTTTTCATAGCGCCACTGGTCGGTGTGCGCGTAGAAGAAACTGGTGCTGTTCATCTGCCGCGGTGGGCGGATCCAGTCGAGCGCAAAGGCCAGCGGCGTCCAGCCGGTCTGCGGGCGCAGCTTCTCCTGACCCACGTAATGCGACCAGCCCCCGCCGCTCTTGCCGATGCAGCCGCACATCATCAGCATGTTGATGACGCTGCGGTAGTTCATGTCACTGTGGTACCAGTGGTTCATGCCGGCACCGATGATGACCATGGACCGGCCTTCGGTCTTGTCGGCGTTCTCGGCAAACTGGCGCGCCACGGCAATGATCTGGTCGCGCGGCACGCCGGTGATCTGCTCCTGCCAGGCCGGCGTGTAAGGGGTGTTGTCGTCAAAGTCGGCTGCCGCCAGCTCGCCCGGCAGGCCGCGTGCAATGCCGTACTGCGCCACCTGCAGGTCGAACACGGTGGCCACCAGCACCTCCCGGGCTTCACCGTCCGTGCCGAGGGCGATGCGCTGCACCGGCACGGTGCGCACCAGCACATCGCTTTGCTCGTTGTTCGGGAAATGCTCGTGGTGGACTCCGCCGAAATACGGGAAACCCACACGGGCGCTGTCGTGGTCCGCCGCGTCGCCTTCGAGCGTGGACAGCCTGAGCGCCACATCCTTGCCCTCGCGTGCTTCCTTGGCCTCCAGGTTCCACTGCCCGGCATCGGCCCGGCCGTCCGGCCCCCAGCGGAAACCGATCGCGCCCTGCGGCGTGACGACCTGGCCGTCCGCGTCAAAGGCCACGGTCTTCCAGTCGGGGTTGTTGTCCTGTCCGAGCCGGTCGGCAAAGTCGGAGGCGCGCACATAGCGGTCGGGCACCATCACGGATTCGCCGCTGGCCAGCGTGTGCGCCTTGAGCATGACCAGCATCGGCAAATCGGTGTAGCGGCGCGCGTAGTCGTCGAAGTAGGCCGAGCGCGGCTTGCCGTTGCCGCCAAAGTAGAAATCCTTGAGGATCACATGGCCCATCGCCATCGCGACCGCGGCGTCGGTGCCCTGCTTCGGGTGCAGCCACAGGTCGGACAGCTTGGCGACCTCGGAGTAGTCGGGCGTGATGGCGACGGTCTTGGTGCCCTTGTAGCGCACCTCGGTGAAGAAGTGCGCGTCCGGCGTGCGCGTCTGCGGCACGTTCGAGCCCCAGGCGATGATGAAGCTCGAGTTGTACCAGTCGGCCGACTCGGGCACGTCGGTCTGCTCGCCCCAGACCTGCGGGCTGGACGGCGGCAGGTCGCAGTACCAGTCGTAAAAGCTCATGCACACGCCACCGATCAACGACAGGTAGCGCGACCCGGCCGCATAGCTGACCATCGACATCGCCGGGATCGGCGAGAAACCGATGATGCGGTCGGCGCCGTGCTGCGCGATGGTGTAGACGTTGGACGCGGCAATGATCTCGTTGACCTCGTCCCAGGTCGAGCGTACAAAGCCTCCGAGGCCGCGCACGCTCTGGTAATCACGGCGCTTGGCGTCGTCCTGCACCACGGCGGCCCAGGCCTCGACTGGGGAAAGGGTCAAGCGTGCCTCGCGCCAGTGCTTGAGCAGACGGGCGCGCACCATCGGGTACTTGACGCGGTTGGCGCTGTAGAGATACCAGCTGTAGCTGGCGCCGCGCGAGCAGCCACGCGGCTCGTGGTTGGGCATGTCCCAGCGCGTGCGCGGGTAGTCGGTCTGCTGGGTCTCCCAGGTCACGATGCCACCCTTGACGTAGATCTTCCATGAGCACGAGCCGGTGCAGTTGACGCCGTGCGTGCTGCGAACGACCTTGTCGTGCGCCCAGCGGTTGCGGTAGGCGTCTTCCCAGGTGCGGTCTTCGGCGGTGGTGACGCCGTGCCCTCCCGAAAACGATTCCCGGGGCTGGGAAAAGTGGTTGAGGCGGTCGAGGAAATGGCTCATCGGGAGGCTCCTTTTCGTTTCTGCAGGCAAGGGTTCAGCACGGCATCTCGGCGTGCTTGCGCGCGTAGTACCACCAGGTCACCACGATGCACAGGACATAAAAAACGGCGAACGTCCACAGCGCAAACTCGGGCCCGCCGGTCAGCGCAATCGAGCTGCCGTAGCTCTTGGGGATGAAGAAGCCGCCATAGGCCGCAATGGCCGCCGTGAAGCCCAGCGTGGCCGCGCCCAGCGTGTTGCCTTCTTTCTGGGCTTGCGCCACGGCGGTGGTGTCGTTGGCATCGACGCCGCGCATGGCCTCTGCCAGGAAGATGGCGGGAATCATGCTGAAGGTCGAACCGTTGCCGATGCCCGTGGTCAGGAACAGCACCAGGAAGCAGACGAAGAAGCCGGCAAAGTTGCCACCCACGCCGCCGTGCGGCAGGAACTGGATCACGCCCACCACGGCAATTGCCATGACCGCGAAGTTCCACAGCGTCACGCGCGCGCCGCCCACCTTGTCGGCCAGCCAGCCGCCGAAGGGCCGCACCACGGCACCGACCAGGGGGCCCAGCCACGCATAGGCCAGCGGATTGACGTCCGGGAACTGGCTCTTGATGAGCAGCGGAAAGCCCGCGGCATAGCCGATGAACGAACCGAAGGTGCCCAGGTACAACAGGCACATCAGCCAGTTGTGCTTGCGCCGGAAGATCGCGGCCTGGCTGGCAAAGGAGGCCTTGGCATCGGCAATGTCGTGCATGCCAAACCACGCGGCGAGGGCGGTGAGGGCGATCCATGGCACCCAGATGAAGGCGGCGTTCTGCGTCCAGACCTGCACGCTGGCGCCGTTCTTCGCGATGGTCTGCCCTTCGCCGCCAAAGATGCCGAAGATGCCGGCCGTGACCACCAGCGGGCTCAGGAACTGCACCACCGACACCCCGAGGTTGCCCAGGCCCGCGTTCACGCCCAGCGCCGAGCCCTTGCGTTCCTTGGGGAAGAAAAAGCTGATGTTGGCCATGCTGGAGCTGAAATTGCCCCCGCCCAGGCCGCACAGCAGCGCCAGCGCCAGCATGGTCGGGTAGCCGGTGGTGTTGTCCTGTACGGCGTAGCCGATGCCGACTGCGGGAATCAAGAGGGAGGCAGTGGAGATCGCCGTCCAGCGCCGGCCGCCGAACACCGGCACCATGAACGAGTAAAAGATGCGCAGCGTGGCGCCGCTGAGCGCAGGCGCCGCCGCCAGCCAGAACAGCTGGTTGCTCGAATATTTGAAGCCGAGGCCAGGCAGGCTCACGGCGACCACGCTCCAGACCTGCCAGATGGCAAAGGCCAGGAACAGCGCCGGCACCGAAATCCAGAGGTTGATCTTGGCGACGGCTTCGCCTTCGCGCTCCCAGAACGCCTTGTCTTCCGGCGTCCAGATGTGCAGGGTGCGCCCGGTGCGTGCACGCGCGGCAGGGGTAGAGGCAGACATGGTGTGTGGCTTTCAGAAGGTCAGCGGACTGCACGCGCCGCCAGGGCGTTGGCCGGGCCCATCACATCGGTGCGACGGACTTCGGTGAAATACATCCAGATCAGCGAGACCCAGACCACGCCGTACATCAGCATGAAGGCGCTGGAGCGGATGCCGGTCAGGTCCATCAGGGCGCCGAAGGCGATCGGCAGCACAAAGCCGCCCAGGCCGCCGGCCAGGCCGACGATGCCGCTGATGGCGCCGATGTTGGCCGGGTAGTCGTCGCTGATGTACTTGAAGACGCTCGCCTTGCCGAAGGCGAAGGCAATGCCCAGGATGAACATCAGCGCGGTGAACGTGTACACGTTCAGGCCCAGGTGAAAGGTCTTGGCGCCGTCCACGGTCAGGATGCTGAAGTCGGTCTGTGGATAGCTCAGCAGGAACAGGCAGATCCAGCTGACCCACATCACCCACCAGGTGACGCTGTGCGCGCCATACTTGTCCGACAGCCAGCCGCCAATGGCGCGCAGCACGCCGCCGGGCAGCGAGAAGCAGGCCGCCAGCAGCGCCGCCACGCGGATATCGAGGCCGTACTCCCCGACGTAGTACTGCACCATCCACAGCGACAGCGCCACGTAGCCGCCGAACACGATGCTGTAGTACTGGCAGTACTTGAGCACCTTGGGATCCTTGAGCGCCTTGAGCTGGTCGGTGAACTTGACGTTGCTCGGCACCAGGTGCGCCGGGTCGCTGTAGCTGAACAGCCAGAACAGCACCAGCGTGCCCAGCATGATGGCCGCATAGACATGCGGCACCATGGTCCAGCCAAAGGCCACCAGCAGCACCGGGGCGACGAACTTGTTCACCGCGGCGCCCGAGTTGCCGGCGCCGTACACGCCCATGGCCGTGCCCTGGCGGTTCTTGGGGAACCAGCGCGCCACATAGGGCGTGCCCACCGAGAACGAGCCGCCGGCCAGGCCGACGAAAAGACCAATGGTGAGGAAGTGCCAGTACTCGGTGGCATAGCCCATCATCCAGATGGCCGGCACGGTGACGGCCATGAGCACCGCCATGACGATGCGCCCGCCGTACTTGTCGGTCCAGATGCCCAGCGGCACGCGGATCAGCGAACCGGTCAACACCGGCATGGCCGTGAGCAGGCCGAACTGGGTCGAGCTGAGGTTCAGCATTTTCTTGATCGGAATGCCGATCACGCCGAACATCATCCAGACCATGAAGCAGACCGTGAACGCCAGTGTGCTGACGACCAGGACCGACCAGGCCTGCCGGGTGCGTTGCGGACTGGGGCCCGCAGACAGCGGTGCTTGTGCCATTGCGCGATACCTCTCTTGTGTTTGTAGAGGGATCGTCGCCTGCCATGGCGTCTTCGGCCATCCTCCTGCCGAGGCATGCCCGCGTGGCAAAAGAACTAGGCGCCGCCCCGGCCGCCTCGTCCCAAAGAACTAGGCGACGCGCTGGCGGTCGGTGGCGTACACCGCGGCCTGCACGCGCGAGGTCAGCTCGAGTTTGCGCAGGATGTGCTGCACGTGGATCTTCACGGTGGTCTCGGCAATGTCGAGCGTGCGCGCGATTTCCTTGTTGCTGGCGCCGCGGGCGATCTCGCGCAGCACCTCTTCTTCGCGCGGCGTCAACGCCGCCGGTGCCGGCGCGGCCTCGTCCGGCATGGCGCAGGGCGCCGCGGCCGCGCCGTCCGCGGGCGCCGGGCTGTCCTGCGCCTGGAACGCCGCCACCAGCTTGCCCATCAGTTCGAGGCTTACCACCGGCTCGCCGCGCACGGCGCGGCGGATGGCATCGGCCAGCAGGTCGCCATCGATGGTCTTGAGCAGGTAGCCATGCGCGCCATTGCGCAGTGCCATGGCCAGGTCCTGCGCGTCTTCGCTCACGGTCAGCATCAGCACGCGCGCGAGCGGCAGCTGCTGGCGCAGGTCCTTGATGGCATCGATGCCGCTCACGCCAGGCAAATGGTTGTCCATCAGGACCACGTCGGGCTGCAGCGCGGGCGCCAGCCGCAGCGCCTGCGCGGCGTCCCCTGCCTCGCCCACCACCTGCAGATCTTCATCCTGCCCCAGCAGCGCCACCAGGCCGCGGCGGAACAGGGTGTGGTCATCCACTACGAACAGCTTGATGGGGGCGGGTGGTCGGTTCATGCGCTTGCGTGGTTGGGTGCAATGGGAAAGAAGGTGCCGCAAGGGCGGCGGCGTTGCCGCTGGCCAGGGGTGCGCCCGCCGCGCTGGCCGGCAGCTCGATGCACACGGTGGTGCCCTGGCCGGGAGCCGAGCGCACGTGCACGTGCGCGCCAATGCCGCGCGCGCGCTCATGCATGATGCCCAGGCCCACGTGCACCGATTCCGGCGCGGTGGCCACCATGTCAAAGCCCACACCGTCGTCCTGCACCTCGAAGCGCCAGTGCGGATGGCGCTGCGCGCGCAGTTGCACCCGGCTCGCGTGCGCGTGCTTGCGCACGTTCGACAACGCCTCCTGCAGCATGTGCAGCACCTGGATCTGTACATCGGGCGCGAGCGGCAGCCCGTGGCCGTCCATGGCCAGTTCGGTGGCGATGCCGGTCTGGTGTTCGAACTTGGACAGTGTGGTGCGCAGCGCCGCCTCGATGTCTTCGGCGCTGGTGCGCGTGCGAAAGTGCACCAGCAGCTCGCGCACATCGGCGTAGCACTCGCGCACACCGACATCGAGCTCGGCCAAGCTGCGGTCGCGCCCGGAGATGTTGTTCTTGGCCACGGCGTCGCGCAGCAACTGGCTCTGGATCTTCAGGAACGCGAGCGACTGGGCGATCGAGTCGTGCAGTTCGCGCGCCAGCAGGCCGCGCTCCTCGGCCACGGCGGCTTCGCGCTCGAGCGCCGCTGCGCGCAGCCCTTCCATGGAGCTGGCCAGGTGGCGCACCATGGCTTCGAGCAGTTCGCGCATGTCGTCCGTCAGCTCGACGGGCGTGCGGAAGAACAGGTTGAGCTCGCCGAGCACGCGCTGGTGTACCACCACCGGCAGCGCCACCAGGGTGGCATAGCCCGCCTCCTGGCAGTGCGCCAGCAGCATGCTGGACGTGGGCACGATCGGAATCACCCGGGTGCGCGCTTTTTGCTGCGGCTGGCCGCACAGGCAGCTGCCGGCGTGCAGGCACTGCTCCTGCTCGGCCATGGCACGCGGCAGGCCGTCGGTGGCCAGGATCACATAGCGCTCGTTGCCCTCGTCGGACCAGCGCACCACCGCCGCGTCGGCCCGGGAGATGCGGCGCGCCTGCTGCACGAAGCCCTGCGCCAGCACTTCCAGGCTGGGCGCCTCGGAGGCCTTGGCGCTGACCTCGTACAGCGCAGCCAGGCGCTGGCTCTTGTCTTCGATGCTGGCGGTTTTTTCGCGCACCTTGCGCTCGAGGTCGGTGTGCGAGGCCTGCAAGGCCTGCGCCATGCGGTTGAAGCCCGCGGCCAGTTCGCCGAACTCGTCATCGGACTCCACCGCCAGGCGCGTGTCGAGCGCGCCCTGGCGCATGCGCGCGAGCGCCTGGTGCAGGCGTGCCACCGGGTTGAGCACGACCCAGTAACTGAGGGCCATGAAGGCCACGGCCGCCGCGATGGCCAGGCCCATCATGGACAGCTGCAGCAGGTGCAGCACCGAAGTCCAGCGCGCGCTTTCAAGCTCGATCGCATGCACCAGCCCGTTGATGAGGCGCACGTTCGCATCGGCCTGCGCCACCACCTGCTGCACCGGGGGCGGCGGCTCCGCCGTCCACTGCGCGCGCGTGCTCGCCCAGGCGGTGCGCACCTCGGTAAAGCGCGTGTGCGTGTCCTCGCCCCAGGGCACGAACAGCGGGCGCGCCGGGTCGCCGGTACGCAGCAGTTCCAGGCTGGTGTCGAAATTCTGTGTCAGCGCGCGCAGCTCTTGAGGGGATTCGGTCTGCAGCGCCAGCGCCATGCGCATGGTGTGCATGCGCAGACGCCCCGCCTCGTTGACGGCCGCGGCCCCGCCTTCGAGCTTCCAGGCCACCCACAGGGTCAGCCCGATCGAGGTCAGCGCCACCAGCAGGAAGCTCGCACCCATGGCCAGGAGCTTGGTGGTCAGCGTGGTGGGGGCCTTGCGCATCGGGCCAGTGTAAGAGATGGATGTGGCGTACCGCTACCATGGCAGCCATGTGGATTCGCTCCCTGCCCCTGCTGCTCTGTACCGTGGCGCTGCTGACCGGGTGCGCCGCGCAGGCGCCGGCACCGGCGCCGCTTTCGGCGCCCGCACGCCAGGCCCTGCTGCCGGCCGACGTGCTGCTGCTGGGCGAGCAGCACGATGCCCGCCAGCACCAGCAGTGGGAGCGCGCCACCGTGCAGTGGCTGGCGCAGCGCGGCCAGCTCGCCGCGCTGGTGATGGAGATGGCCGAAGCGGGCCACAGCACGCAGGGCCTGGCGCCCGGTGCGAGCGAGGCCGCCGTGCAGTCGGCGCTGGGCTGGAGCGACGCCGCCTGGCCCTGGGCCGCCTATGGCCCCGTGGCCATGGCCGCCGTGCGCGCCGGCGTGCCGGTGCTGGGCGGCAACCTGCCGCGTCAGGCGCTGAAAGCCGCCATGGCCGATGCAGCGCTCGATGCGCAGCTGCCCGCCGCCGCCCGCGCGCGCCAGCTGGAGGCCGTTCGCGACGGCCACTGCGGCCTGCTGCCCGAGGAGATGCTGCCCGGCATGGTGCGCGTGCAGATCGCGCGCGACCTCCAGCTGGCGCGTACCGCAGCGGCCGCGCACCGGCCCGGCCAGGTGGTGCTGGTGGTGGCCGGTTTTGGCCATGTGCAGCGCGGCCTCGGCGTGCCGCAGCACCTGCCCGGCGATTTGGTGTCAAAAGTGGCGATAGCGCAGGCGGGGAAAGCGCCGAAAGCTATCAAAAACGAAGCGGATTGGGTCGAGGAAACGGCCCCGCTGCCAACGCACGACGCCTGCGCCGACCTGCGCCGGCAGTGGCCGGCGCAGGCCGCGAAGCCATAGCCCTCAGGCGGGCGCGCCGCCGTCGGCCTGCGCCCGCAGCAGCGCGGCGAACTCGGCGGCCGGCAGCGGCCGGCTGCGCAAGTAGCCCTGGTAGGTGTCGCAATGGCGCTCGCGCAGGAACTGCAGCTGGGCCGCCGTTTCCACGCCTTCGGCCACCACCTGCAGGCCCATGCTGTGGCCCATGGCAATGATGGCGGCGCTGATCGCCATGTCGCCCGCGCTGTGCGGAATCTCGCGGATGAAGCCCTGGTCGATCTTCAGCACGTCGATCGGGAAGCGCTTGATCAGCGCCAGTGACGAGTAGCCCGTGCCAAAGTCGTCCACCGCCAGGCGCATGCCCAGGTCGCCCAGGCGCGTGAGCACCTGCAGCGCCTCTTCGGGCCGGTCGGCCAGCACGCTTTCGGTGATCTCGAGCTCCAGGTGCGTGGCCGGGAAGCCGGTCTCGCTGAGCACTGCCTCGGTGCAGGCGACGAGGTCCGAGAGGTGGAACTGGCGCGGCGACACGTTGACCGCCAGGGTCAGGGGCGGCAGGCCGTCGTCGAGCCAGCGGCGCCCCTGCCGGCAGACCTCGCCCAGCACCCACTCGCCCAGCGGCCCGATGAGGCCCGACGACTCGGCAACCGGGATGAAGCGCGCCGGCGAGACCATGCCTTCTGCGGGATCGTGCCAGCGCAGCAGCGCCTCGGCCCCGGCGATGCGGCCCGTGGCGATGTCCACCTGGGGCTGGTAGTGCATGTGCAACTGCCCTTGGGCCATCGCCAGGCGCAGGCGCGCCTCCAGCGCCAGCCGCTCGCGCGCCGCCTGCGTCATGTCCTCGTGGAAGAAGCACCACGCGCCGCGCCCGCGCGCCTTGGCGCCATAGACTGCTGCGTGCGCGCCCTGCACCAGCGCCTGGCCGGTGTCGGCATGCTCGGGGAACAGGCAGATGCCGACGCTGGCACCGGCCACCACCTCGAAGCCCTCGGGCGAGCGCCACGGCTCGCCCACGGCCGCGATCAGCTGGCGTGCCACGGCCGCCGCGCCATCCGCATGGCGCAGGTGGCGCACCACCACTGCCATTTCGTCGCCCGCCATGCGCCCCAGCAGATCGCCCGGGCGCAGCACCGCCTGCACCTGGCGCGCAATGTGCGCGAGCACCTGGTCGCCCACGGCGTAGCCATAGCTGTCGTTGACATCCTTGAAGCGGTCCAGGTTGAGCTGCAGCACGGCCAGATGCTCCCCGCTGCCACGGGCCTGCGCGACGGCGCTGTCCAGCTGCGCGCTGAACCAGGCGCGGTTGCCCAGGCCCGTGAGCGGGTCCTTGTGCGCCAGGAACTCCAGGCGCTGGCGCTGCGCCTTCTGCTCGGAGATGTCGATGAACATGCAGACATAGTGCGTGACCGCCCCCGCCGCGTCGCGCACCGCGCTCAGCGACATGTGCTCGGGGAACACCTCGCCGCTCTTGCGCCGGTTCCAGATCTCGCCCTGCCAGTGGCCGGTGCGCTGCACGTGCTCCCACATGCCCTCATAGAACGCGCGGTCGTGGCGGCCCGACTTGAAGATGCGCGGCGTCTGGCCCAGCAGCTCGTCCTCGGTGTAGCCCATCAGCCGCGTGAAGGCCGCATTGACCGACAGGATGCGGCTTTGCGCATCGGTCACGACCACGCCTTCCATCGTGTTGTCGACCACGGTGGCCGCCAGGCGCCGGCGCGCGTCGGCGCGGCGCTGGTCCGTGAGGTCGGTCAGGATGCCGGAAAAGCGCGCCGGCCGCCCCTGTGCGTCCAGGTGGCGCTGGCCGCTGGCCGTGAACCAGCGGTACTGGCCGTCGAAACACAGGATGCGCACGGCCTCGCTGAAGCGCGCGCCCTTCGCCACCGCGCGGCGCGCCGCGCGCAGCACGCGCCAGCGCTCTGCCGGGTGCAGGCGCTCGCCCAGGGCAAAGGCCTGCGCAAAGTCCGCGCCGCGGTAGCGCAGCAAGCGCTGCAGGCCGGCGCAGGCGATGCCGCTGCGGGCCTGCAGGTCCCAGTCCCACATGCCACTGCCGCTGCCTTCGAGCGCCAGGCGCAGCCCGGCCTCGCTGCGCTCGAGCGCCTCGCGCGCCGCGTGGATCTCGCGGATGTCCTGCAGCGCGCAGACCAGGTGGGCCGCCTCGGCGCCCGCAGCGGGCACCAGCGTGACGGTGCACACCACGGGCACGAGCGCGCCGGTGCCGGGCTGGCGGCACTGGCGCTCGCCCTGGTAGTGGTCGATCTCGCCGGCCAGCAGGCGCTCGCGCTGGCGCTGAGCCCAGCCGCGGTCGGTGGCCTGCACCAGGTCGCGAAAGTCCTGGCCCTGCAAGGCGGGCACGGCCACGCCCGTGAGCTCGCTCAGGCGCTCGTTGGCCCACACGATCCTGCCGTCCATGCCGACGCGCGCGATGCCGGCCGGCGCATGGCGCAGCACATGCGCGGTGTGCTGCGCGGCCAGGGCCTGCGCGCTGTCGGCGGCCTGCATGTGCCGCAGCAGCCACCAGGCCAGGGCGCCCGTCGCCAGCACAAACACCCAGCCTTTCCACAGCTGGTAGCGCTGCACCGCCGCCACATCGAGCGCCATGGCGGCCAGCAACAGGTCGCCCGCCAGCACCCAGCACGCGCCCACGGCCAGGTACAGCACCAGCCCATGCCAGGGCCGTACCCGTTTTGTTTCGCCGCTTGTGTCCATCAATGCCCCACTGCCCCTTCGGGCCCCGGCCATGCTGCGACAATCCTGCCGCTATGACCCAAGCCTATGTTTTGAACCTGTCCTGCCCCGACCGACTGGGGCTGGTGCATGCCGTCTCCGGCTTCCTGATGGAGCACGGCGGCAACATCGAGGAAGCCGCGCAGTACAACGACCCGGCCACCGGCCTGTTCTTCATGCGCGTGCAGTTTGCCTGCATCGAACACGACCACTCGGCCCTGTCCGAGCGCCTGGCCAGCTTTGCCCAGCCGCACCAGATGCGCTGGAGCCTGCACGCGACCCACCAGCCCGTGCCCACGGTGATCCTGGTCAGCCGCGACGGCCACTGCTTGAACGACCTGCTGTTCCGCTGGAAGTCAGGCCTGCTGCCGGTGGACATCCGCGCCATCATCAGCAACCACCGCGACTTCTACCAGCTGGCCGCGAGCTACAACGTTCCCTTCCACCACATCCCCGTCACGGCCGCCACCAAGGCCCAGGCCGAGGCCAAACAGTACGAAATCATCGAGGCCGAGGGCGCAGAGCTGGTGGTGCTGGCGCGCTACATGCAGGTGCTGTCAAACGACCTGTGCACCAAACTGGCGGGCCGCGCGATCAACATCCACCACAGCTTCCTGCCCAGCTTCAAGGGCGCCAAGCCCTACTACCAGGCCCACGACCGCGGCGTGAAGCTGATCGGCGCCACCGCACACTACGTCACGGCCGACCTCGACGAAGGCCCGATTATCGAACAGGACGTGGCGCGCGCAGACCACACCGACACCGTCGAAGACCTCACGGCCCGCGGCCGCGACACCGAAAGCCAGGTGCTGGCGCGCGCCGTCAAGTGGCACAGCGAGCGCCGCGTGCTGCTCAACGGCCACAAGACCGTGGTCTTTCGCTGAGCGCCATGCGCAGCGCCGCATCGCCCGTCGGTCTGCCACCCCCACTGGCCCTGGCACGGCGCATCCCGCCGATCCAGTGCCTGCTGACCTTCGAGGCGCTCGCGCGGCTGCGCAGCGTCACGCTCACGGCAGACGAGCTGTGCGTGACGCCCAGCGCCGTGAGCCACCGCGTCAAGCAACTCGAACAGATCCTGGGCACGCAGCTGTTCGGCCGCGCCGACTTCTCGCTGACCACCGACGGCAGCGCCTACCTGGCCCATGTGCGCGAGGGCCTGGGCGCGCTGCAGCGCTTTCCGGGTGCGGCCGCCGCGCCGGGCAAGCGCCGGCTCAAGCTGGCGGTGACGCCGACGTTCGCGCGCGCCATCCTGATCCCGCGCCTGCGCCAGTTCACCGAGGCCTACCCCGAGATCGATCTGGCGCTGCAGGTGTCGATTCCGCTCCTGGACGTGGTGGCCGAGGACGCGGACCTCATGGTGCGCTTTGGCGCCGGCCACTATGCCGACGTCGAGCACGTCGAGATCGCGCGCGACGTCGTCACGCCGCTGGCCTCGCCCGCCTTCGTGCGCGAGCACGGCCCCTTCGAGCGGCCCGAAGACCTCGAAGGCACGCCGCTGCTGCGCAGCCCGCTCGAGCCCTGGCGCACCTGGTTCGCCGCCACCGGCCTGGCCTGGCCCGAACCGCAGGAAGGCTCGCAGTTCAACGACGTGGGCCTGATGTGCGACGCCGCCGCCGCCGGCATGGGCGTGGCGCTGGTGCGGCTCAAGCTCGGCGCGCCCTGGCTGGACAATGGCGCGCTGGTGCGCCTGTTCGACATCGACGTGCCCAGCCCGCACGCGCACTACCTGTGCTGGCGCACCGGCGCGATGGACCGCTGGGAATGCGCGGCCTTTGCCGAATGGCTGCGCAAGACCATGGTGTAAAACCAGCCAAATTGGCCTCTGGCGCTTATGCAGCAAGCGCCCATAGCTTCTTTTTCGATAGCATTCAGTGCGCTGCCCATGGCAGCACATTTCACATCCGGCTGCAATAAACATCACGGCGACGGCGCGCCACATCGCCTAAAGTGGCGTGCATGACCTCTGCCAGCCGCCCCCTTTCCGCCGCCCCGCCCGCGCCTGCTGCCGCCGCGCCGTCCGCGCGCGCCGCGCGCCAGGCCGAGGTGGTGCAGGCGCTGCTCCTGCACCTGCCGGCGCACGCGCTGCTGTGGCACAGCGAAGACACCACGCCCTACGAATGCGACGGCCTGACCGCCTACCGCCAGCGCCCGCTGGTGGTGGCGCTGCCCGAAACCTATGACCAGGTGCAGGCCGTGCTGCAGGCCTGCCACCACCTGGCCGTGCCCGTGGTGGCGCGCGGCGCCGGCACCGGCCTCTCGGGCGGCGCCATGCCGCACGCCCTGGGCGTGACGCTGTCGCTGGCCAAGTTCAACCAGATCCTGACGATCGACCCGGTCAGCCGCACCGCCGTGGTGCAGTGCGGCGTGCGCAACCTCGCGATCAGCGAGGCCGCCGCGCAGTACGGTCTGTACTACGCGCCCGACCCCAGCAGCCAGATCGCCTGCACCATCGGCGGCAACGTGGCCGAGAACTCGGGCGGCGTGCACTGCCTCAAGTACGGCCTCACGGTGCACAACGTGCTCAAGGTGCAGGGCTTCACGGCCGAGGGCGAGCCCGTCACCTTCGGCAGCGACGCGCTCGACGTGCCCGGCTACGACCTGCTGGCCGCCGTGATCGGCAGCGAGGGCATGCTCGCCGTGGCGACCGAAGTGACCGTCAAGCTCATCCCCAAGCCCCTGCTCGCGCGCTGCATCATGGCCAGCTTCGACGACGTGCGCAAAGCTGGCGACGCGGTGGCCAACGTGATTGCCGCCGGCATCATTCCGGCCGGCCTCGAGATGATGGACAAGCCGATGACCGCCGCGGTGGAGGACTTCGTGAAGGCCGGCTACGACCTCACGGCCGAAGCCATCCTGCTGTGCGAGAGCGACGGCACGCCCGAAGAGGTCGAAGAGGAGATCGGCCGCATGAGCGCCGTGCTGCGCGCCGCCGGCGCCACCGCCATTGCCGTCAGCGAGAACGAGGCCGAGCGCCTGCGCTTCTGGAGCGGGCGCAAGAACGCCTTTCCGGCCAGCGGCCGCATCAGTCCCGACTACATGTGCATGGACTCGACCATCCCGCGCAAGCGCCTGGCCGACATCCTGCTGGCCATTCAAGACATGGAGAAAAAGTACGAGCTGCGCTGCGCCAACGTGTTCCACGCGGGCGACGGCAACCTGCACCCGCTGATCCTGTTCGACGCCAACGACCTCGACCAGCTGCACCGCTGCGAACTGTTCGGCGCCGACATCCTGGAGACCAGCGTGGCCATGGGCGGCACCGTGACCGGCGAGCACGGCGTGGGCGTCGAGAAGCTCAACAGCATGTGCGTGCAGTTCAGCGCCGAAGAGAACGCGCAGATGTTCGGCCTCAAGGCCGCGTTCGACCCGGCCGGCCTGCTCAACCCCGGCAAGGTCATCCCGACACTGAACCGCTGCGCCGAGTACGGCAAGATGCTGGTGCGCGGCGGGCAGATCAAGCACCCCGATCTGCCGCGCTTCTGAAACCCGCACAGGGATTCCAGGCCATTTTGGGCCCAAACGCTTGCCAGGCAAGCGCTGGCAGCTCTTGTTTTGAGAGTGCAAAGCTCTCGCAAGATCCCGCTCTGCCCCCGCCGCTATACTGCCCAGCCCCATGACAGCAGGAGCTCCCGGCATGCGTTTGAACGCCTTTTTGCGTCCCCTGGCCTGTGGGTGTCTGCTGGCGCTGGCCGCTTGCAGCAGCGCTCCGCCGAGCCCCTCTGCGGCGGCTCCCACAGCGGCAGCCAGCACCCCGGCCGCACCCGTGCGCATCGGTATTGCGCTGGGCGGGGGCGCCGCCAAGGGCTTTGCCCACATCGGCGTCATCAAGATGCTCGAAGCCAACGGCTTGACGCCTGCCGTGGTGGCAGGCACCAGCGCGGGCAGCGTGGTCGGCGCCCTGTATGCGAGCGGCATGGATGCGTTCGAGCTGCAGGAAAAGGCCGTGGCCCTCGATGAAACCAAGATCCGCGACCTGCAGCTGTCGTCGGGCGGGCTGGTGCTGGGCCAGAAGCTCGAAGACTATGTGAACGAACAGGTGCAGCGCAAACCGCTGGAGCAGCTGACCAAGCCCTTCGTGGCCGTGGCCACGCGGCTCGAAGACGGCGAGCGCACCGTGTTTGCCCGCGGCAACACCGGCCAGGCCGTGCGCGCGTCCAGCAGCATCCCCGGCGTGTTCCAGTCCGTCACCATCGGCAAATACCATTTTGTCGATGGCGGCATCACCAGCCCCGTGCCCGTCGATGCAGCCCGCCAGCTGGGGGCCGATGTGGTGATTGCCGTGGACATCTCGAACAAGGCCCGGGGCAAGACGCCCGACGGCATGCTGGGCACGCTCGGCCAGTCGATTGCCATCATGGGCCAGAAGCTCGGCCAGGCCGAGCTGGCGCGCGCCGACGTCGTCATTCGCCCCAAGGTGCTCGATATCGGTTCTGCCGACTTCAGCCAGCGCGCCCTTGCCATCGTGGAAGGCGAAAAAGCCGCCCTGGCCGCCATGCCGCAGATCCGCGAGCGCATCGCCCAACTGCAGGCCGAACGCGCCAACGCGGTGCGTCTGGCCCAGCAAAAAACAGCAGACGCCCAGCACCAGGCCTGCCTGGACAACCGCTCCCGCCTGAAAAAACTGGCGGGAATGGCCGGGCTGGACGACACCTGCGTCCTGCCTTGACGGGCAGGCACCGCATCGGCCCTGACTGCATGGGCATCCGCACCGAAGCAAACGCGCAGATGTTCGGCCTGTAATCCGCGTTTGACCCGCAAGGCGTTGGCCACTAAGGCCTAAAGCGGTTGGTTGTGCGCCCTGCTCGGCTGACCAATGGACTGGCAGTTGCACGTCTCACGCACGAGCCACTTCAATCAGCAAGCTATAGTTTCGCCAGAACAAGCGTGCCGGGTTTCACGGAATTTTTATGCCTGCGCATTTGCTCAGTGCATCGTCTGCAAAAACAGGCTGCACGCCACTTCCAGGAGGAAACCGTGCCCAGAATATCCCGCATCGTCCAGCTTATCCCGCAGGTTTTCCGGTCTAGATTACGTTAGACATCAGGAAAACCGCATGCTGCCCCCCCGCCTGTACAAGTACGAGCCATTCACGACGCGGAGCTTGGAAAACCTGAAGGCCCAGTCCATCTACTTCGGCCCCCCGTCTGCCTTCAACGATCCATACGACTGCGCGTTTGTGCCGAATATCCGCCGGCCGACAAACGACGAGGTGGAGGCGATCCGCGCCGCGTACTTGCGCGCGCCGGAAACACCTCCCATCGCCCGAGCTCAGTTCGAGGGGACTGGTACGGACGAATTGCGCGAGATCCTGCTACGGTCGGCCCGCTCGGCTCTAGAGTCCTCGGTGAAGGCGTTTCTCGCCCGACGCGGAGTGACGTGCTTCTCCGAGCAGTGCGATGACCTCCTCATGTGGTCGCACTATGGCGGGCGATACCAAGGGTTCTGCCTTGAGTTTGACCCTGCAAAGGGTAACTTCGGAAGGATTCAGAAGGTCGCCTACTCGAATGAATTGCCTCTCCTAGATCTCGTACCGCTGCTAGCCTCTGACAATTACGAACAAGTTCTTTCGCTGTTCACGACGAAAGCCGAAGCTTGGCGATATGAGGCTGAATGGCGCGCTGTGCACGCCGAGGCAGGTACGCTCTATGGCTATCCGTCCGAATGCCTAGAGGGTGTGTACTTCGGCCCAGATATCAGCGACCACGCGCTTGAGATAGTCTGCTTGATCCTGAAAGGGCAGAATGAGACGGTACGCTTCTGGAAAGGTCGGCGCAGTTCCACAACGTTCAAAGTGGAATTCGAGTCGTTCACGTATATGTCGTACATGGAAGCAAGGAAGGCAGGGTTGCGCTGATGCCTAATAGGTCGTTCGATACGGGCGTCCTATCGGCCGGCTGTCAACTCCGACGTTGGGCGTCTGTCTAGCAATTTGGCCGTGACTGCTCATGGCCGATATCCGCCAGCACACCAGAGACAAGCCCCAGCAACATCCTCTCCCCCAACCCCGTCCATGACCTCCGATTCCTCCTCCGCCCTCCTCCAATCCGGCAACGCCCTCGTCGCCCAGGCCCAGGCCGTGGCCACGCAAGACTTTGCGGCGGCGCGTGCGCTGTGGCGGCAGGCGGGCGCGCTGTTTCGCCAGGCTCATGCGGCCGACCCAGAGAACCACGAAGCTGCGCTGCGCGTCGGCCAGGCCTTGGTTGCCGAAGCGCACGCGCTGCAAAAGGAAGGCTCGGACGATGCCGTCGGCCTGTGGCGCGACGCGGCCGCGCAGTGCGAAGCGGCCTTTGCGCTCGACCCGCACCACGCGCCGACCGCCATGCACGTGGCCAGCTGCTACGCCTGGGCGCAGGACGCCGAGGCCGCGCAGGCCTGGGCACAGATCGCCCGCCACCTCCAGGCGCAGCACGCCGCCGACATGGCGGCTGACCGGGCGGCCGACGCAGCGGCAGACGACCGCGCCCCCGACTAAGCCCCGCATGGCCCGCGCGGGCGCGCCGGTTCAGCCTCCTGCCAACCCCATCGCCCGCGCAATCTCGCCCATGTGCGAGACGGCGAACAGTACCAGCCCGATCAGCCCGCCGACCACGGTGCCGTTGATGCGGATGGTCTGCAGATCCTTGCCGATGTTCAGCTCGATGATCTGCGACATCTCCTGCGCGTCCCAGCGCTGCACGGTGTCCTCCATGTGCTGCGCCACGAACTGCGCCACGTCGGGCGCCAGGCCGTGCACCCACTGCGCGAGCCGCGCGTTCAGCGCCTCGCGCAGTGCCGGGTCCTGCGCCAGCGACGCGCCCAGCCACTGGCCCATGGCGCGTACGTTGCGCGCCACCGCCGAATGGCCGTCGGCCAAATCGCGCTGCAGCGACGCGCGCAGGCCCTGCCACAGCTCCTGCACGTAGCGCCCGAGCGTGGCATTGGTCTGCAGGTAGTGGCGGATTTCGTCGGCCTTGCGCGCCCAGGCGGGGTCGCTCTGCAGCCGCGCGATGAACAGCTGCACCGCCTCGTCGAACTTGGCGCGCAGCTGGTGCTGCGGGTTGGCGGCCACCTCGGCGAGCAGGCCTTCGAGCGCATGCGCGAGCATGGCCGCGCCCTTGTCGCCGAGCCAGTCGGTGGGCAGCATCTTTTCCTTGAGCGGATGCTCCGTCTTGAGCCAGTGCACGAGCGTGCGCGCGATCAGCGTGCGCGTGTCCTCGCGCTGCAGCAGCGCGATCAGCTGCGCGATGGCGTCGCCCAGCAGCGCCTGGTGGCGGTCGCCCTGCGTGAGCGCGCCGAGCGTGCGCGCCAGGGCCTGCGAGAGGTCGATCTGGCCGATCAGCGTGCGCGCGGCCTTGCGGATGAAATGCTCGACCTGCCGGTCCTGCACCATGTCGAGCGCAGCCGACAGCATGCGCGCCACCTGCTGGCCCAGCAGCTGCGCGTGGCCGGGCGCCAGCAGCCACTCGCCCACGCGCGCCACCAGATCGTGGCGGCGCACCAATGCGACCAGCGAGTCGGCGTCGAGAAACTTGTCGCGCACGAAGCGGGCGAGGTTGCGGCCGATGCGGTCCTTGTTGCGCGGAACAATGGCCGTGTGGCGTGCGATGAACGGGATCGGCACGCGGTGGAACAGTGCGCGCACCGCAAACCAGTCGGCCAGCGCGCCGACCATGGCGGCCTCGGCCACGGCCTTGAGTCCATCGACCGCCAGGCTGCGGGGCGCGAGGCTCGTCGCCACGAACACTGCCGTGGCCAGCAGCAGCAAGGCCAGGGCGAAGCGTTTGGCGCGTTGCAGCGCAGCGGTCTGGTCGGGCATGGGCTTGGGTGCGGTGGCGCCGTGCAGGCAAAGCGCCAACGTAGCACGCTGCGCCGGCTGCCGCTGTCAGCGCAGGCCGCTTTCCAGGCATGCAAGCCAAAACTGCCGCAAACGCTGACTGGCCAAGCGCTCACAGCTATCAATCAATGAGCGCGCGCACTGCGACACACCGCAGCGCCCGGCGGGCACCCTGCGCAATGCCGCAGCGCCGCAGCGCGGGGCCGTTTACTTGATGCCCAGCAGCTCGACCTCGAAGTTCAGCGTGGCGTTGGGCGGAATCACGCCGCCGGCGCCGCGCGCGCCGTAGGCGATGGCGGGCGGGCAGGTCAGCTTGGCCTTGCCGCCCACCTTCATCTTCTGCACGCCCTCGGTCCAGCACGGGATCACGCCGGTGAGCGGAAACTCGATCGGTTGGCCGCGCGCGATCGAGCTGTCGAACTCCTTGCCCGAATCGGGGAAGGTGCCGCGGTAGTGCACGCGCACCGTGTCGCTGGCCTTGGGGCTGGCACCGGTGCCGTCCTTGAGGCTTTCATAGACCAGGCCGCTGGCCGTGGTGACGGGGGCGGCGGCCTGGGCGGCGCCCATAGCGACAAACGCGCCGATGGCGATCAGGGCAGGAACAAAACGGGTCATGGAACAGGTCTTTCTGTGGTGTGGAAGCGGGCGCCAGGCCCTTCAGGCCGGCACGCCCATCGCGTCGAGCGCGCGCGCCACATGGGCCACGGTGCGCTCGACGTTGTGCCATTTTTCGAGCCCGAACAGGCCGATGCGGAAGGTCTTGAAGTCCGGGCCTTCGTCGCACTGCAGCGGCACGCCCGAGGCGGTCTGCAGGCCGACTTCCATGAACTTCTTGCCGCTCTGGATGCCGGGGTCGGTGGTGTAGCTGACGACCACGCCGGGCGCCTTGAAGCTGTCGGCGGCCACGCTGGGGAAGCCGCGCGACTCGAGCAGCGCGCGCACCTGGGCGCCGAGCGCGATCTGCTCCTCGCGCACCTTGGCAAAGCCGTAGGCGCGCGTCTCGGCCATCACGTCGCGCAGGCGCACCAGCGCATCGGTGGGCATGGTCGTGTGGTAGGCGTGCTGGCCCTTCTCGTAGCCCTCGGCGATCTGCATCCATTTCTTCAGGTCGCACGAGAAGCTCGAGCTTTGCGTGTGCTCGATGGCTTCGCGCGCGCGCTGCGACAGCATCACCATGGCGCAGCACGGCGAGCTGCTCCAGCCCTTTTGCGGCGCGCTGATCAGCACGTCGACGCCGGTCTGCTGCATGTCGACCCACATCGCGCCCGAGGCCACGCAGTCGAGCACGAACAGCGCGCCCACCTCGTGCGCGGCGTCGGCCACGGTGCGCAGGTAGGCGTCGGGCAGCAGGATGCCGCTGGCGGTTTCGACGTGGGGCGCGAACACCACCTTGGGTTTTTCGGCGCGGATGGTGGCGGCCACCTCGTCGGCCGGGCACGGCGCCCAGGGCGCCTGCGCGCCGCTGCCCTGCGGGCGCGCCTTGCAGACCACGGCGCCGCCGCCCAGGCCAAAGCCGCCGGCGTCGAAGATCTGGCTCCAGCGGTAGCTGAACCAGCCGTTGCGCACGATCAGCACCTTCTCGTTGTTGGCGAACTGGCGCGCCA
The DNA here is from genome assembly GCF_012931925.1 of Acidovorax sp. SRB_24. Classification (NCBI taxonomy): domain Bacteria; kingdom Pseudomonadati; phylum Pseudomonadota; class Betaproteobacteria; order Burkholderiales; family Comamonadaceae; genus Acidovorax; species Acidovorax sp. SRB_24. Next base: position 2,613 of record NZ_MWOM01000040.1, on the reverse strand, counting down.
CGGCTTCCATGCCGAAGGTGCCGCTGCCGGGCACGAGCACGGCAGTGTGGGCGTGGTAGACCTCCTTGAGCGTGCCCAGGATGTCCTGCATCACCCCCGTGAAGCGCTGGGACATGTGGTTGAGCGCACGGTCGGTGTAGACCACCGAAAACTCAAGCAGGCCATCGGGATCGATATCGGGCAACAGACCGGGCATGGAGCATCTCCGTCAAGAAAGGGATCAAAAAGAGGAGCGCGGCGCCCCGTCCGACCGGGTGGCAGCGGGGCCACGCGCTGGGCAAATCAGCTTAGCACGCAGCCGGTGCCCCGACCCGCGCCCCGCAGCCGGCCCGCGGGCCATGCCCCTGCCCCGGCCAGACGGGGCAGAGCGGGCTACGATCGGCGCTTTTGACACCGAAAGCGCCCCGATGCCAGATTTTCGCAGCGACACCGTGACCCAGCCCACCGCCGCGATGCGCGCCGCCATGCAGGCCGCGCCGCTCGGCGACGACGTATTCGGCGACGACCCCTCGGTCAATGCGCTGCAGGACCATGCGGCGCAGCTGCTGGGCTTCGAGGCCGCGCTGTTCGCCCCCACCGGCACGCAGACCAACCTGATCGCGCTCATGGGCCACTGCCAGCGCGGCGACGAGGCCATCGTCGGCCAGAGCTGGCACACCTACCGCTGGGAGGGCGGCGGGATGGCCGTGCTGGGCTCGATCCAGCCGCAGCCCGTGGAGACGCAGGCCGACGGCACGCTGCGGCTGGCCGACATCGCTGCGGCCATCAAGCCCGACGACCCGCACTTTGCGCGCACGCGCCTGGTGGTGCTCGAGAACACCACCGGCGGCCAGGTGTTGCCCACGCCCTACATCGCCGAGGTGGCGCAGCTGGCGCGCGCACGGGGCCTCTCCACGCACCTCGATGGCGCGCGCCTGTTCAACGCCGCAACCGCCAATGCCGCGGCGAACGGCAGCGATGTGTACGCCGAGGCGCGCGCCATCTGCGCGCATTTCGACACCGCTTCGGTCTGCCTGAGCAAGGGCCTGGGCGCGCCCGTGGGCTCGCTGCTGCTGGGCACGCGCGACTTCATCCGCCAGGCGCGGCGCACGCGCAAGATCCTCGGCGGCGCCATGCGCCAGGCCGGGCTACTGGCCGCCGCGGGCCAGCACGCGCTGCAGCACCATGTGCGCCGCCTGGCCGACGACCACGCGCTGCTGCACGAGCTGGCCCAGGGCCTGCAGCAGGCGGCGCACACGCACCCGCTGCTGGCGGGGCGCCTGGTGGTGCACCCGGCGCAGACCAACATTTTGTTCACCGATGTGGATGCGGCCGTGGCGCCGCAGTTCACCGCCTGGCTGGCCCAGGGCGGCGTGCGCGTGACCAGCGGCGCCCATGGCGGCCAGACCCGGCTGCGCTGGGTCACGCACCTGGACGTGGGCGCCGCCGACGTGGCGCAGGCGCTCGCCCGCGTGCAGGCGTTTGCGCTGGCGTAGTCGTGGCCGCGGCGCCATCGCCTATCTTTTTGATAGCTGAAGGCGCTTGCCTGGTAAGGCCTGGAGGCCGTTTTCATTGAAAATTCGCCGCGCCAGCGGTGGCCTGCCCTGCCGGCCCTGGCTTTCAGGCTGCGGCAGCGCGCACGCGGCCGCCAAAAATACCGCTGCCCACGCGCACCAGCGTGCTGCCGGCAGCCACGGCCGCTTCGAGGTCGGCGGTCATGCCCAGCGACAGCGTGTCAAACCGCTCCAAGCCCGCGCCGCCGGTGGCCAGAATCTGGTCAAAAACGTCCTTCGCGCGCAGGTGCAGTGCGCGCTGCGCTTCAAATTCACTAGCAGGCTCGGGAATGCTCATGACGCCGCGCAGCGTGAGCCGCGGCAGCGCCGCCACGGCGCGCGCCAGGGCCAGGGCCTCGCCCGGCGGCACGCCCGCCTTGGTGGCACCCCCGTCCACGTTGAGCTGCAGGCATACCTGCAGCGGCGGCAGGTGGGCCGGCCGCTGCGCGGACAGGCGCTCGGCGATCTTGGGCCGGTCCACCGTATGGACCCAGTCGAAATGCTCGGCCACCGGGCGCGTCTTGTTGCTTTGCAGCGGGCCGATGCAGTGCCACTCCAAGGGCCGGTGGCCCAGGGCGCACAAGGCCGCCATCTTGTCGAGCGCCTCCTGCACGTAGTTTTCGCCAAAGGCGCTCTGCCCGGCGGCGGCCGCTTCCTGCACGGCCTCGGGCCCGAAGGTCTTGGAGACCGCGAGCAGCGCCACGCTGCCCGGATCGCGCCCGGCCTGCGCGCATGCGCGTGCAATACGCTGTTGCACTTGCTGGAGGTTGTTAACAATCATCGTCATAATGACCGCCGAGCGTACCAAACGAGAGAAGGACGGATCCGTGGACATCACCCAGCTGCTGGCCTTCAGCGTCAAGAACAAGGCATCCGATTTGCACCTGTCCGCAGGGCTGCCGCCGATGATCCGGGTCCACGGCGACGTGCGGCGCATCAACGTCGACGCGCTCGACCACAAGACGGTGCACGCGATGGTCTACGACATCATGAGCGATTCGCAGCGCAAGGCCTACGAAGAGTTCCTCGAAGTCGACTTCTCGTTCGAGATCGAGGGCCTGGCGCGCTTTCGCGTCAACGC
>NZ_MWOM01000041.1:0-36696 GCF_012931925.1 Acidovorax sp. SRB_24 | reverse complement strand
CCTCTTGGGCCCGCCCCCCGGCGCGACCGACCCGGAGCCTCTGGCAAACCGTGCGCCGGACCCGGAAACCGACAACCAGGCCAGCGCGCCCTCTCCCGACCCTGCCGCCGAGACTGCCCCCGACCACGGGCCGGGCCCGCAGCCGCTCCTTGCGGCCGAGGCGCCGGACGCCCCTTCAGAGGCCCCCGCGCCGGCGCCCGCCGCAGGCACGACAGCAGCGATCGACATCGCCGTGCCGGGCACGGGCGCACCCGGGGACAGCGCAGCGCCCCGCCCGGTGCGCATTCCGCCTCCCGTGCGCCTGGATTTCGAGGTCAGCGGGCAGGCCAAGAAGCTCCACTACAGCGCGCGCGCCGAACTGCTGTGGCAGCACGACGGCCAGCACTACCAGGCGCGCCAGGAGATCAAGCTGCTGTTCCTGGGCGCGCGCACGCAGACCAGCGAGGGCGACATCGCCGCGGGCGGCCTGCAGCCCCGGCGCTTCGGCGACCGCGCACGCAGCGAACAGGCCGCGCACTTCGATTACGCCCACAACCGGATCACGTTCAGCGCCAACACGCCCGAAGCCGTTCTGGTGCCGGGCACGCAGGACCGGCTCAGCGTGTTCCTCCAGCTCGGCGCCCTGCTGGCCGCGGCGCCCGAACGCTACCCGGTGGGCACCCGCATCAGCGTGGCCACGGCAAGCGCGCGCGCGGCCGACGTCTGGTCGTTCACCATCGAGGGCGAGGAAACGCTGGACCTGCCCGTGGGCGCCACCCCGGCGCTGAAACTGGAGCGCCTGCCGCGCCGCGACTACGACCAGAAGGCCGAGCTGTGGCTCGCGCCCGCCCTGGGCTACCTGCCCGTGCGCATCCGCCTCACCCAGGCCAACGGCGACTTTGCCGACCTGCGCCTGAGCGGCCACGCCGCGCCCTGAACCGGGGCCAAGGCCCCGCCAGCGAAGGTGATTGGCATCCGTGAAATACTGGGGCAGGCCCCCGGGCCGCACCGCAGGACTTGAACTCCGCGCCCGCGCTGTCATCTGACAGACACACAGACCAGGGAGAACACCATGCACATGCTCTACGACTCAGAATCTTTTGTGGTGGTCCACATGCTGACAGACGCCGTGAAGCCGCTCGATGCCACGTCGGCGGACAGCCCCGCCCCCGCCCCACAGCTGGCCCGCCACGGCTTCGAGATCGTGGACAAGCGCTCGGGCAAGGAGGTCTACCTCGATGGCTCGTGGGCAGAAATGTTCCAGCAGGTCATCCTGGCATGGCAGCGCGACGCACCGACGCAGGAGGAAGTGGAAGACACGCTGGACCGCTACACGGGCCTGGCGCAGAACCCGGTGGTGGTGCACTGACCAAGCAAAACACCAGTCAAATCCGCCACAAACACTTACCCATCAAACGCCAGAAGCTATCATTATAATAGCGCCAATCAGGGCGCAGCGCCCCGGCGCTGGCGCATGTCCTGGGCCATGCGCTGCAGCGCGTCGGCGCCGAGCAGGGCGCGCGCCGCCGGGTACACCAGGTCTTCCTCGCTGCGGATGTGCGCGGCGTAGGCTGTGGCGAAGCGCGCGAACGCGGCCTCGTCCTGCGCGCTGAAGGCGGTTTTTTTCCCTTCGGCCAGCGCCTGCAAGGCCGTGCGCGCGGCCTGCCAGTCGGCGTCCATGCGCGCATGGTCCTGCTGCAGCTGCCGCACCCGCGCCGCCATGGCGGCGTCACCGTGCGCCAGCAGCGGCGGAAACACGTGCAACTCTTCGTCTTCGTGGTGCAGAGGCGCGGCGAGGTCGAAGTAGAGCAGCACATCGTGCGCCGCCTGGCGCGCGGAGTCGTCGCAGGCCTGGCCGTGCAGGTAGCCGACCAGCCTCTGCAGCAGCGCCAGCGTGCGCTGCACGCGCTCGTGGCAGGCCTCGAGCATCTCGAACGGCGTGTCAAAGCCCACGGCGGGCGCGCCGAAGCCGGGCAGGGCCGCGTTGCCGGCCATGGCGCTCAGCCCAGCCGCACCGGCTCGCCCTGCCGATTGAACGGGATGAACGCGTCCACCCGGCCCTCCTTCACAGCGTCCACCATGCGCTGCAGCGGCGCCTCGGCCTCCTCGCTGCTGGGCGCGCGGTGCAGCGTGCCAGACAGCGCGGCGGCGAACACCATGGCCCAGTCGTGACCGAACTGGGCGGATTCGTCCACCAGTGCGGCAAACGAGGCAATGTCTTCGGGCCGCTTGTCCACGCACATCAGCGGCACCAGCGCGCCGCCCTGCCCGGCCGCGAAATCGGCGCGCTGTGCGGGCGTGGCATCGCCCGGCAGCTCGGCGCCGGCGAACACGAACAGCAGCCTCTGGGGCTCGGGCTGCGAGCGGGCGGCCTGCAGCAAATCGTCAAAACTCGCAATTTCCATGGGTGTTCTCCGACATCACAGCAAAGGGTCTGCGCGCGACGGCTCGTCGGGGGGCTCGCCGCCGAGGGTGCGCAGGTAATCGGTGGGCACGGGACGCAGGCGCGCGCGCTTGCGCGACTGCACCGTGCCCAGGCTCAGGAAGCACAGCGCGTGCTCGCCCGCGCCCAGGCCAAACAGTGTGCGCAAGCCCGCGGACTTGAGCGCCTTGCCGCTGGTCAGCGCCGAGCCGTAGCCCAGCGCCGTGGCCATGAGCAGCATGTTCTGCACCGCGCAGCCGGCCGACACGATGCGCTCGTGCAGGTCGATCTGCGGGTCGCCGCGCTCGCCGTCCACCACCACGAGCAAAAGCTCGGGCGAGCGATAGGCCTTGTCGCGCGCCTGCGCCACCTGCTCGGGCGTGGCGCGGGCGTCGCGCCCGAGCAGGGCGGCGGCGAACACCTCGGCCAGCGGCCCGCGCTGCGCCTGCGGCACCCGCACCAGGCGCCAGGGCAGGATCTGCCCGTGGTCGGGCGCCTGGCCGGCGGCGGCCACGATCTGCGCGAACTCGGCAGCCGGGGGCGCGGGCTCGGCCAGGCGCTTGGGCAGGATGGTCTGGCGCGCCTGGATCAGCGTGGCAGCCACCGCGGCCAGCTCGCCGGGCGCGGCCGCGGGCGTGCCGCCTTCAACCGGGGCGACCATCGGCGCGCAAGCGTCCATACCAGTCTCCCAGCCGCACCCCCCATACCGCCACCACGGCGGCCCACAGCAGCGCGGCCGCCAGCAGCAGCCACGCCGACGCGGCACCGGGCAGCGCCGCCGCGATGCGCAGCACGGTGGCCGCCTGCAAGGCCCAAAAAAGCGACCAGACCGTCCGGTCGGCCACCAGGGCACGGCCGCTGTGCCCGCACGACACGCGCGTGACCATGGCCAGCATCAGCGAGGCCAGGCACCCCATGGTGAGCGCATGCAGGGCCCCCAGGCCGAGCACGGGCGCGCCCTGCGCCAGGCCCAGCAACTGGGATACGCCAGCGAGCACCAGCGCCAGCCCCAACCACAGAAAGCCCAGGTGCAGCATGGCCAGCAGCCGGTTCTTGAGGCTTTGCACCACGCCCCACACGCCGGCCAGCCACAGCAGCACGGCGCCCACGGCCAGTTCCAGCACGCCGCGCACCAGCAGCCACAGCGGCGCCACCGGCCCCTGCAGCGGCCCGTCGAGCTCGACCCACACGGCAGCGGCCTCGAGGGCGGCGGCGGCCAACATCAGCCACAGCACCCAGAACGGGCGCCACACGGCGATGAACGGCAGGGCGCTCGACGTGAAAAACGGGATCATGCGGTGCGCCACCGTGACGTACACCACCACGACGAAGCCCCACAACGCCGTGAGCACGCAGGCGCGCGCCACGGCCGGCGCATCCAGCGCCAGGCCGAGCACGGCGCCCATGGCGCTCAGGCTGCCGACGGCGCAGGCCACGGCGATGGCGCGCGCATGCACCTGGTCGTCGGCGCGGCTGCGCAGCACCAGCCACCAAAACAGTGCCGTCATCCACGCCAGGCCGAGCGCCGCCAGCGCCGCACCCGCGATGGCCCAGCGCGCCGCCATATGGGCGCCCCCCAGCCACAGCAGCCAGCCCAGGGCCTGCAGCAGCAGGGGCGGCAGCAGCGTGCGCGTCCCCCAGGGCGCAACCCCCAGCCACTTGGGGCCGGCGGTGAACAAAAAACCCGAAAAGAACAGCGGAATGAAGCCCAGCACCATCACGGCGGCATGCACGAGCGACGGCGACAGCGCATAGGGCAGCCCCAGCAGTCCGCTCGCCCGGTCCACCTGCACCAGCGCCCACCACACCCCCGAAGCCCCCAGCAGCACCATCGCCAGGAAAAACCCCAGCCGGTGCGGAGCCCGCATCAGGTAGACCGGCCGCCAGCGGGGGTCGGGCGGCGCCAGCCCATCGGGTGCAGGCTTGCCCGGTGCCCCAGGCCGCGCGGTGGCGGGGCGCAGGCTCATCCGCAGGTGCCGAGGTGGCCGCACTGGGTGCAGTAGTCGCAACCGTCCTTGCGGATGACCGCGTGCGCGCCGCACTCGCTGCATTTCTGGCCGGCCATGATGGGCGGCATGGCGGCCACGGCCACCGCAGGCGCCTCGGCCAGCGCCGGCACATCGACGCCCAGGTTCTTGCGGACGCGCCGCGCCAGGATGTTCTGCACTGCGTAGGCGATGGCGGCCACTTCGGAGTCGTGCCACATGGGCACATGCGTGCCATCGGCCTTCTGGTGCGTGCCCAGGCGCACGGGGCCGCGGTCCCAGGCGACCTTGCGCATGTCGCTGAGCGCACGCTCGAGGAAGCCGCCGCGCGCCGCCAGCGACAGCAGGCGCATGCTCGACGTCACCCATTGCTGCGACTCGCCGCTCTGGCCCACGGGCATGAAGAACTCGATCGCGCGGTCGACCGTGCCGGTGCCGTCGGCATTGGGCACGGGCAGGAAGGACACCACGAGGTACAGGCGCTTCTGGCCTTCCTGCGTCCAGTACTCCACTTTCTCGGCCACGGCCGACAGCGCGCCCTTGGGGCGGCTCTCGATCACGGTGCGCATCGGGTCCACCGGGGCCGCGGCCGGCGCCTGCGGCGCAGCCTCGGCGGGGGCGTGGGTTTCGAGCACCGCACCCAGGATGCTGTTGGGGCGGTAGGTGGCCAGCCCCTTGAGGCGCGCGCGCCAGGCCTGCAGGTACAGGCCCTTGAAGTCGTCGTACGGGTAGTCGGCCGGGATGTTCACGGTCTTGGAGATGGCCGTGTCCACGAAGGGCTGCACCGCCTGCATCATCGCGATGTGGCCGTCGGCCGACATCTCGAGCGCCGAGACGAAGTACGCGGGCAGACGCGCCACGTCGCCGCCGAGCTCGCGGTACAGGCGCCAGGAATGGTCTTCGACCGCGTACTCGGAAGTGCTGCCGTCGCCCTCGCGCTTCCTGCGCTTGTACATCCACGAGAACGGCGGCTCGATGCCGTTCGAGGCGTTGTCGGCAAAGGCCAGGCTCACGGTGCCGGTGGGCGCGATCGACAGCAGGTGGCTGTTGCGGATGCCGTGCTTGCGGATGTCCTTTTGCAGCGCTGCTGGCAGGCGGCTGGCAAACGTGCCGGTGGCCAGGTAGCCCTCGGCGTCGAATTTCGGGAAGGCGCCCTTCTCGCGCGCCAGCGCCACGGACGCGGCATAGGCGGCGTCGCGCATGCGCTCGGCGATGCGCGCCGCCATGGCGCGGCCCTCGGGCGCGTCGTAGCGCAGGCACAACATGGCCAGGGTGTTGCCCATGCCGGTGAAGCCCACGCCGATGCGGCGCTTGGCGTGCGCCTCTTCGCGCTGCTGGGGCAGGGGCCAGAAGGTCAGGTCGAGCACGTTGTCGAGGGCGCGCACCTGCAGCGCCACCGATTTTTCAAACGCGTCGAAGTCGAACGCCGCTTCGCCCGACAGGCCGAACGGGTGGCGCACAAAGCGCGTCAGGATGACGGGGCCGAGGTCGCAGCAGCCGTACGAGGGCAGCGGCTGCTCGCCGCACGGGTTGGTGGCCTCGATGGACTCGCAGTAGTGCAGGTTGTTGTCGGTGTTGATGTGGTCGAGGAACAGGATGCCGGGCTCGGCGAAGTCGTAGGCCGACTTCATGATGGTGTCCCACAGCTCCTGCGCCGGCAGCGTCTGGTAGACCCACTGGCCGTCGGCCCGCTGGTAGGCGCCCTGCGCCATCAGCGTGGCGCCCGGCCGCGCCTGGTGCACGAGCTCCCACGGCTGGTCATTCTGCACCGCCTCGATGAAGGCATCGGAGACGCCCACCGAGACATTGAAATTGTTCCAGCGCCCCGGCGTGCGCTTGGCGGTGATGAAGTCCATCACGTCGGGGTGGTCGATGCGCAGCACGCCCATCTGCGCGCCGCGGCGCGCGCCGGCGCTCTCGACCGTGGAGCACGACTGGTCGAACACGTTGATGTAGCTGCACGGGCCCGAGGCCATCGAATGCGTGCCCTTGACCTGCGCGCCGCGCGGGCGGATGCGCGAGAAGTCGTAGCCCACGCCGCCGCCGCGCCGCATGGTTTCGGCCGCTTCGCGCAGCGCTTCGTAGATGCCGGGGTAGCCGCCCTCGTCCACCCCCTGGATGCAGTCGCCCACGGGCTGCACGAAGCAGTTGATGAGCGTGGCCTGGATGTCGGTGCCGGCGGCGCTCATGATGCGGCCCGCGCCGATGGCGCCGGCGTGCAGGTTGGCCAGGAACAGCGCTTCGTATTTTTCCCGCTCGCCCTCGGCCTCGACCGAGGCCAGCGCGCGTGCCACGCGGCGGTACAGGTCTTCGGCGCTGGTTTCGCCGGCCTTGAGGTATTTTTCTTTCAGCACATCGAGGCTGATGGGCTGGGTGGCGGTCACGTCGTGCGCGCGGCCGAGGTCTTCGCGTTTCATGGGGTCTGCCTTGGGAAAAGGCGGCGCAGCACCGGGCACGCGCAGCCGTGGAAGGGGTTGCGCAGCGCACCGGGTCCCGGAAACAGGACAAGGTGGGCGCTGCGCAGACGGCAAGAATAGACCTTTTTGGCGACAGACCCGCGCAAGTCCCGCCCCGGCGTGGTGGTTAAAACGCATTCCTGACGCAGCGCAATCTTGGTGCATCTGTCCTGCGGTCCCCAGCGGCACGGGCTCGGGCGGAGGCGCCGTCCACGCCCCGCACCGGGGGCGGCGCCCCTTCGCGGATCCACTGGGTGGGAATCCGGCCTTTGGCATCGAAACAAGGCTCTAGCGCCTGCCAGCCGTATGCAGATAGCTATCAAAGTCATAGTTCCCGGTGGCCCCAGGAATTTCAGGCATGGAACCCGGGCATGGCGCGCTGGCTCAATCGCAAATCACCTGCCCATCGTGCTCGACATACGGGGCATACGGGCCGGTGCCGCTGTTCGTGGCCACCGAGGCGGCGACGAAATTGCCTGTCTTGACATCGAAGACATGGACTTCGCCGTCCTCAATGACGTAATGCCAGCCGTGCAGGCTGATCTGCCCCGCCAGCACGCGGCTGCGCACCATGGGAAATTCCATCAGCCGGCCCAGTTGCAGCACCACGGCGCGCTGCTCGGTGCGGCGCAAGGCCTCGGGGCATGGCTGGACCGGCAGCACCGCCTCGCGCCCCAGGTCGAGCCAGCGCAGCAGGTTGTGGGCTTCGGAGGGCACCTCGCCATACAGCGCCTTGATGGCACCGCAGTGGCTGTGACCGCAGACCACGATCCGGCTGACCTGCAGGCTGAGCACGGCGAATTCGATGGCCGCCGCCGTGCCGTGGTGGCCGTGCGAGCCGTCGTAGGGCGGCACAAAAGCCCCCACATTGCGCACCAGAAACAGCTCGCCCGGACCGGCGCCGGTGAGCAGGTAAGGCAGCAGGCGCGAGTCGGAGCAGCCAATGAACAGCGTGGTCGGGTGCTGTCCGTCGGCCACCAGGTCCTGGAAACGCTGCTGGTGCAGCGGGAAATAGTCCGACTTGAAGCGCCGCAGGCGCACCAGCAGTTCGTCGCTGCTGTCAGCGCTGCTGTCGCTGTCGTTCGCGCTGTCGTGAGCCGGCGCGTCCATGCCTACTGCACCAGCGGGGAGTCGGCGGCGTCCAGTGCGATGTGTTCCAGCGTGGCCTCGCCCGCCAGCAGGGCCATGTACTGGTGCAGCGCGCGAGCGCGCGACTGCATCGCCAGCAGGCGCGCTATGCGCTCGCGCACCTCGGCGTAGGTGGGCTGGGTTCCCTCGCGGCGCTCCAGCACCTCTACGATGTGGAAGCCAAACCGGCTGTGCACCAGCCGCGGGAGCACGCCGACGCGGGCTTGGTGCTGCTGTGTGTGGAACAGCGCCTGCGCCAGTTCGGGCGCGCAGTCGTCCGGGCCGATCCATCCCAGGTCGCCGCCCTGGGTGCTGGTGGGGCAGTTGGACAGTTCGGTCGCCAGCTGCGCAAAGCGTCCGGGCGGGCTGTCTGCGTGGGTCAGTTCCAGCAGGGCTTTTTCCGCATGCACTGCCAGCGCCTGCACGTTGGTGCCGGGCGTGACCGCAAACAGGATGTGCCGCACATGCAGCGCCTGCCCCACGGTGAACTGCGCAGCGTGCGCCTGGTGGTAGCGCTGGCACTCGGCCTCCTGCGGCTGCGGACTGCGGACGTCCGCGTCGACCAGCTGTTCGAGGATTTGGCGCTCCGGCTCGCCCAGTTCGGGCGCCACGCTGCCCGCGTGGGCCGGCAACAGCCTCTGCGCCACCGCGCGCTGGCGCAGCAGTTCGGCATAGGCGCGTTCGCGCAGTTCGTCCTCGGCAGGGCGCTGCCCCGGGAGGTGCAGGGCCACGCCGTTGATGGTGGCCGTGGGCCCGCTCCGGGTGCCGGCCGCCGCGGCATCGGCAGGGGCAGCCGCGCTGCCACAACCGCATCCGCTGCCGCAACCGGAAGAGGAAGAGGAAGAGGGAGCGGCGTTCATGAGAACTCTCCTTTGGGCGAGGCGGCGCCCGTCGGGGCCTGGGCGACCGGGCGGTGGGCGGGATGGACCGCCTGCACCGGCTGCGGCGCGTGCGACGAGCGCGTGGTGACGCCCACGTCCAAGCGCCGGCTGCGCACCACCTGGTAGGGCCGGAACAGGTAGCCCACCGACGCAAAACCGCTCCACACGTGCACCAGGCGGCTGAACGGGAACAGCAGGAAGATCGTCATGCCGAAGACGATGTGAAACAGGTAGGGCCAGGGCAAGCCGGCCAGCACCTCGGCATCGACCGTGCGCAGCGTCAGGATGCGCTGCGCCCAGTCGGCCAGGATCAGCATCACGCTGCCGTCGGAATGCGCCCACGAAAAAGGCAGCGTGATCAGGCCCACGACCAACTGCACCCACAGGATCAGCAGGATCGCCAGGTCGGTCTTGTGGCTGGTGTAGCGGATGCGCTCGTCGAACATGCGACGGTAGATCAGCATCGACAGGCCGATGAAGCAGAGGACACCGAACAGACCGCCCGAGTAGATGGCGATTTTCTGCTTGACCGAAGCTTCGAGAAAGTGCGCATAGAACGCATGCGGCGCCAGCAGGCCGATCAGATGGCCAAAGAACAAAAACAGGATGCCGACGTGGAACAAATTGCTGCCCCAGCGCAGCAGCCCGGTGCGCAGCAGCTGCGACGAATCGCTTTTCCAGGTGTACTGGTCGCGGTCGAAGCGCAGCAGGCTGCCGAGCAGGAACACCGCCAGGCAGATGTAGGGGTAGACCCCGAAGAGAAAACCGTGCAGGGAAGTCATCGCTGTGCTCCTTGGGTGGGGCGTGCCTGGCGCGCGGCGTGGGGCACGATGTGGATGGGTTGCGGCTGGTCGGGCCGCGCCTGGCCTTTGGACGAGCAGCCGTCAAACACCACCGGCTCCTGCCAGACAGCGTCCATCGGCTCTTCGGCGACGATCTCGACCGGCGAAGCTTTCTCGCCCGCCAGTTCGAGCAAGGCGCCCAGGACGCAGGCATAGGGGCTTGCGCGCTGCTGCAGGGCCGCAAAGAGGGCATTGAAGATGTGTGCCATTTCGGCGAGGAACTCGCGCGCCTGGCGCGGCGGCTGCGTGGAGGTGAACTCCAGCACCACCGGCAGGAAGTCGGGCATTTCGCCCTCGCCCAGGAACATGCCGGCCTGCTCGTAGGTTTTGGCCAGATCGATCATGGCCGGGCCGCGGTCGCGCGAGTCACCATGCACATGCTCGAACAGGTGCAGCGAGGTGGCGCGGCCGCGGTCGAACAGCTCGACATAGTCGGCCTCGGCTTCCAACGCCGCTTTGCGCTCCAGGGTATCGATCAGCGCGTCGAGCTCCGCCAGGCGCGGCGCAGGCAGCGCCTGCTCCTGCAGCAGCGCAGCGCGCAGCCCGGGCAGGTGGGCGCGCAGTTCCGCATCGGGGTAGCCGAGCAGCCGCGCCAGCACGCGCAGGCTTCGGGTCGCAGTGGGGGTGTGGTTGAACAGGGCCATGGCTCAGACCTCCACCTTGATGGGAATGGTGCGTTTCTTGCTGCCGCCAAACAGGCTGACCTCGCTGCTGCCTTCAGAGCAGCCGTTGCCAAAGGTGAAACCGCAGCCACCGCGCACGTCGAACGCGTTTTCGGCGTATTCGCGGTGGGTCGTCGGGATCACGAAGCGGTCTTCGTAGTTGGCAATCGCCATGGTGTGGTACATGTCCTCGACCTGCGCCACGGTCAGGCCGGCCTGCGCCAGCACCGCCAGGTTCTGTTCGTGGTCGACATGCTTGCTGCGCTGGTACGAGCGCATCGCCAGCATGCGCTGCAGCGCGCGCACCACCGGCGCGGTGTCGCCGCCCGTGAGCATGTTGGCCAGGTACTGCACGGGGATGCGCATCTGGGAAATGTCGGGCAGCTCGCCGTGGATGCCGATCTGACCGGCATTGGCCGCCGAAGTGATCGGCGAGAGCGGGGGCACATACCAGACCATGGGCAGCGTGCGGTACTCGGGGTGCAGCGGCAGCGCCACCTTCCAGTCGACCGCCATCTTGTAGACCGGGCTCTTGCGCGCGCTTTCAAGCCAGGCCTCGGGAATGCCGTCCTTGCGCGCTTGCGCGATCACGGCCGGGTCGTGCGGGTTGAGGAAGATGCCCAGCTGCGCCTGGTACAGGTCCTTGTCGTTTTCGACGCTGGCGGCTTCCTGGATGCGGTCGGCGTCGTACAGCACCACACCGAGGTAGCGGATGCGACCGACGCAGGTTTCACTGCACACGGTCGGCTGGCCGGCCTCGATGCGCGGGTAGCAGAAGGTGCACTTCTCGGCCTTGCCGCTCTTCCAGTTGTAGTAGATCTTCTTGTACGGGCAGCCCGAGACGCACATGCGCCAACCGCGGCACTTGTCCTGGTCGATCAGCACGATGCCGTCTTCCTCGCGCTTGTAGATCGAGCCCGACGGGCACGAGGCCACGCAGCTTGGGTTCAGGCAGTGCTCGCACAGGCGCGGCAAATACATCATGAAGGTGTTTTCGAACTGCCCCACCATGTCTTTTTGCACCTGCTCGAAGCTGTCGAGGTTGGCGTCCTTGCTGCGCTTGGAGAACTCACCGCCGAGGATTTCCTCCCAGTTCGGGCCCCACTCGATCTTCTCCATGCGCTTGCCGGTGATCAGGCTGCGCGGCTGCGCCGTGGGCGCGGCCTTCATTTCGGGCGCCGACTGCAGGTGGTCGTAATCAAACGTGAAAGGCTCGTAGTAGTCGTCGATCTGCGGCATGTTCGGGTTGGCGAACAGGCGCATCAACATCTTCCACTTGCCGCCCTGGCGCGGCTCGATGGACCCGTCGGCGCGGCGCACCCAGCCGCCGTTCCACTTGTCCTGGTTTTCCCACTCCTTGGGGTAACCGATGCCGGGCTTGGTCTCGACGTTGTTGAACCAGGCGTACTCCATGCCCGGGCGGCTGGTCCAGACGTTCTTGCAGGTGACCGAACAGGTGTGGCAGCCAATGCACTTGTCCAGGTTCAGCACCATGCCGATTTGCGCGCGTACTCTCATGCCGACTCTCCCTGTTGCTGCACCGCGAAGGCGCGTTCGTCCTGGCGTGGCGTGTCCAGCCAATCCACCTTGTGCATCTTGCGCACGACGACGAATTCGTCGCGGTTGGTGCCGATGGTTCCGTAGTAGTTGAAGCCGTACGACAGTTGCGCGTAGCCGCCGATCATGTGCGTGGGTTTCAGGACGACGCGCGTGACCGAGTTGTGGATGCCGCCACGGTGCCCCGTGATCTCCGAGCCGGGCGTGTTGACGATCTTTTCCTGCGCGTGGTACATGATCACCATGCCGGGCTTGATGCGCTGGCTGACCACGGCGCGTGCGGTGAGCGCGCCGTTGACGTTGTAGGCCTCGACCCAGTCGTTGTCCTCTACGCCGATCGCCTTGGCGTCGTCTTCGCTGAGCCAGACGATCGGGCCGCCCCGGCTCAGGGTCAGCATCAGGAGGTTGTCGGTGTAGGTCGAGTGGATCCCCCACTTCTGGTGCGGCGTGATGAAATTCAGCAGGATTTCCGCATTGCCGTTCGCGCGGATACCATGCACGCCGGCCGTTGCCTTCAGGTTCACGGGTGGCCGGTAGCTGGCAAAGCCTTCGCCAAAGGCGTGCATCCACGGGTGGTCCTGGTAGAACTGCTGGCGGCCGGTCAGCGTGCGCCAAGGGATGTACTCGTTTACGTTGGTGTAGCCGGCGTTGTACGACACGGTTTCGGACTCGATGCCGCTCCAGGTCGGCGAGCTGATGATCTTGCGCGGCTGCGCCTGGATGTCGCGGAAGCGGATTTTTTCGTCCTCGCGGTGCAGCGCCAAGTGTGTGTGCTCGCGCCCGGTCTGCTTGCCCAGCGCGGCCCAGGCCTTCACCGCGACGTGGCCGTTGGTCTCGGGCGCGAGCTGCAGCACCATTTCGCAGGCGTCGATGTCGCTGTCAATGCGCGGCATGCCCTGCGTCACGCCCGGCTCGGTCACCACTCCGCTGAGCTGCCCCAGCTGCGTGACTTCGGTCTCGGTGTTCCACGCAATGCCCTTGCCGCCGTTGCCGATCTTGTTGAGCAGCGGACCCACGGCCGTGAAGCGCTTGTAGACATTCGGGTAGTCGCGCTCGACCACCTGCATCTGCGGCGCCGTCTTCCCGGGAATCAGCTCGCATTCGCCGCGCTTCCAGTCCTTGACCTCGAAAGGCTGGGCCAGCTCGCCCGGGGTATCGTGCATGACCGGCGTCAGCACCATTTCCTTTTCGACGCCCAGGTGGCCGTCGCACAGCTCGCTGAACTTCTTCGCAAACCCCTTGTAGATCTCCCAGTCGCTCTTGGACTGCCACACCGGGTCCACGGCGGTGGACAGCGGGTGGATGAAGGGGTGCATGTCGCTGGTGTTGAGGTCGTTCTTCTCGTACCAGGTGGCCGTGGGCAGCACGATGTCCGAATACAGGCAGGTCGTGCTCATGCGGAAGTCGAGCGTGACCAGCAGGTCCAGCTTGCCCTCGGGCGCCTGGTCGTGCCAGACCACTTCTTCGGGCTTGGCGTCTTGGGCGCCCAGATCCTTGCCCTGCACGCCATTGGTGGTGCCCAGCAGGTGTTTGAGGAAGTATTCATGGCCCTTGCCCGACGAGCCAATGATGTTGGAGCGCCACACGAACATGTTGCGCGGCCAGTTGTCCGGGTGGTCGGGGTCTTCACAGCTCATTTTCAGCGAGCCGTCCTTCAGGGACTGGACCACGTAATCCTTAGGATCGAGTCCAGCGGCCTGCGCGTTCCTGACCACCTGCATCGGGTGGGTTTGCAGCTGCGGGGCACTCGGCAGCCAGCCCATGCGTTCGGCGCGCACGTTGTAGTCGATCATGCTGCCGCCGTAGAGCTTCTTGTCGGCCAGCGGCGAGAGCACTTCGTCGACCCCGAGCTTTTCATAGCGCCACTGGTCGGTGTGCGCGTAGAAGAAACTGGTGCTGTTCATCTGCCGCGGTGGGCGGATCCAGTCGAGCGCAAAGGCCAGCGGCGTCCAGCCGGTCTGCGGGCGCAGCTTCTCCTGACCCACGTAATGCGACCAGCCCCCGCCGCTCTTGCCGATGCAGCCGCACATCATCAGCATGTTGATGACGCTGCGGTAGTTCATGTCACTGTGGTACCAGTGGTTCATGCCGGCACCGATGATGACCATGGACCGGCCTTCGGTCTTGTCGGCGTTCTCGGCAAACTGGCGCGCCACGGCAATGATCTGGTCGCGCGGCACGCCGGTGATCTGCTCCTGCCAGGCCGGCGTGTAAGGGGTGTTGTCGTCAAAGTCGGCTGCCGCCAGCTCGCCCGGCAGGCCGCGTGCAATGCCGTACTGCGCCACCTGCAGGTCGAACACGGTGGCCACCAGCACCTCCCGGGCTTCACCGTCCGTGCCGAGGGCGATGCGCTGCACCGGCACGGTGCGCACCAGCACATCGCTTTGCTCGTTGTTCGGGAAATGCTCGTGGTGGACTCCGCCGAAATACGGGAAACCCACACGGGCGCTGTCGTGGTCCGCCGCGTCGCCTTCGAGCGTGGACAGCCTGAGCGCCACATCCTTGCCCTCGCGTGCTTCCTTGGCCTCCAGGTTCCACTGCCCGGCATCGGCCCGGCCGTCCGGCCCCCAGCGGAAACCGATCGCGCCCTGCGGCGTGACGACCTGGCCGTCCGCGTCAAAGGCCACGGTCTTCCAGTCGGGGTTGTTGTCCTGTCCGAGCCGGTCGGCAAAGTCGGAGGCGCGCACATAGCGGTCGGGCACCATCACGGATTCGCCGCTGGCCAGCGTGTGCGCCTTGAGCATGACCAGCATCGGCAAATCGGTGTAGCGGCGCGCGTAGTCGTCGAAGTAGGCCGAGCGCGGCTTGCCGTTGCCGCCAAAGTAGAAATCCTTGAGGATCACATGGCCCATCGCCATCGCGACCGCGGCGTCGGTGCCCTGCTTCGGGTGCAGCCACAGGTCGGACAGCTTGGCGACCTCGGAGTAGTCGGGCGTGATGGCGACGGTCTTGGTGCCCTTGTAGCGCACCTCGGTGAAGAAGTGCGCGTCCGGCGTGCGCGTCTGCGGCACGTTCGAGCCCCAGGCGATGATGAAGCTCGAGTTGTACCAGTCGGCCGACTCGGGCACGTCGGTCTGCTCGCCCCAGACCTGCGGGCTGGACGGCGGCAGGTCGCAGTACCAGTCGTAAAAGCTCATGCACACGCCACCGATCAACGACAGGTAGCGCGACCCGGCCGCATAGCTGACCATCGACATCGCCGGGATCGGCGAGAAACCGATGATGCGGTCGGCGCCGTGCTGCGCGATGGTGTAGACGTTGGACGCGGCAATGATCTCGTTGACCTCGTCCCAGGTCGAGCGTACAAAGCCTCCGAGGCCGCGCACGCTCTGGTAATCACGGCGCTTGGCGTCGTCCTGCACCACGGCGGCCCAGGCCTCGACTGGGGAAAGGGTCAAGCGTGCCTCGCGCCAGTGCTTGAGCAGACGGGCGCGCACCATCGGGTACTTGACGCGGTTGGCGCTGTAGAGATACCAGCTGTAGCTGGCGCCGCGCGAGCAGCCACGCGGCTCGTGGTTGGGCATGTCCCAGCGCGTGCGCGGGTAGTCGGTCTGCTGGGTCTCCCAGGTCACGATGCCACCCTTGACGTAGATCTTCCATGAGCACGAGCCGGTGCAGTTGACGCCGTGCGTGCTGCGAACGACCTTGTCGTGCGCCCAGCGGTTGCGGTAGGCGTCTTCCCAGGTGCGGTCTTCGGCGGTGGTGACGCCGTGCCCTCCCGAAAACGATTCCCGGGGCTGGGAAAAGTGGTTGAGGCGGTCGAGGAAATGGCTCATCGGGAGGCTCCTTTTCGTTTCTGCAGGCAAGGGTTCAGCACGGCATCTCGGCGTGCTTGCGCGCGTAGTACCACCAGGTCACCACGATGCACAGGACATAAAAAACGGCGAACGTCCACAGCGCAAACTCGGGCCCGCCGGTCAGCGCAATCGAGCTGCCGTAGCTCTTGGGGATGAAGAAGCCGCCATAGGCCGCAATGGCCGCCGTGAAGCCCAGCGTGGCCGCGCCCAGCGTGTTGCCTTCTTTCTGGGCTTGCGCCACGGCGGTGGTGTCGTTGGCATCGACGCCGCGCATGGCCTCTGCCAGGAAGATGGCGGGAATCATGCTGAAGGTCGAACCGTTGCCGATGCCCGTGGTCAGGAACAGCACCAGGAAGCAGACGAAGAAGCCGGCAAAGTTGCCACCCACGCCGCCGTGCGGCAGGAACTGGATCACGCCCACCACGGCAATTGCCATGACCGCGAAGTTCCACAGCGTCACGCGCGCGCCGCCCACCTTGTCGGCCAGCCAGCCGCCGAAGGGCCGCACCACGGCACCGACCAGGGGGCCCAGCCACGCATAGGCCAGCGGATTGACGTCCGGGAACTGGCTCTTGATGAGCAGCGGAAAGCCCGCGGCATAGCCGATGAACGAACCGAAGGTGCCCAGGTACAACAGGCACATCAGCCAGTTGTGCTTGCGCCGGAAGATCGCGGCCTGGCTGGCAAAGGAGGCCTTGGCATCGGCAATGTCGTGCATGCCAAACCACGCGGCGAGGGCGGTGAGGGCGATCCATGGCACCCAGATGAAGGCGGCGTTCTGCGTCCAGACCTGCACGCTGGCGCCGTTCTTCGCGATGGTCTGCCCTTCGCCGCCAAAGATGCCGAAGATGCCGGCCGTGACCACCAGCGGGCTCAGGAACTGCACCACCGACACCCCGAGGTTGCCCAGGCCCGCGTTCACGCCCAGCGCCGAGCCCTTGCGTTCCTTGGGGAAGAAAAAGCTGATGTTGGCCATGCTGGAGCTGAAATTGCCCCCGCCCAGGCCGCACAGCAGCGCCAGCGCCAGCATGGTCGGGTAGCCGGTGGTGTTGTCCTGTACGGCGTAGCCGATGCCGACTGCGGGAATCAAGAGGGAGGCAGTGGAGATCGCCGTCCAGCGCCGGCCGCCGAACACCGGCACCATGAACGAGTAAAAGATGCGCAGCGTGGCGCCGCTGAGCGCAGGCGCCGCCGCCAGCCAGAACAGCTGGTTGCTCGAATATTTGAAGCCGAGGCCAGGCAGGCTCACGGCGACCACGCTCCAGACCTGCCAGATGGCAAAGGCCAGGAACAGCGCCGGCACCGAAATCCAGAGGTTGATCTTGGCGACGGCTTCGCCTTCGCGCTCCCAGAACGCCTTGTCTTCCGGCGTCCAGATGTGCAGGGTGCGCCCGGTGCGTGCACGCGCGGCAGGGGTAGAGGCAGACATGGTGTGTGGCTTTCAGAAGGTCAGCGGACTGCACGCGCCGCCAGGGCGTTGGCCGGGCCCATCACATCGGTGCGACGGACTTCGGTGAAATACATCCAGATCAGCGAGACCCAGACCACGCCGTACATCAGCATGAAGGCGCTGGAGCGGATGCCGGTCAGGTCCATCAGGGCGCCGAAGGCGATCGGCAGCACAAAGCCGCCCAGGCCGCCGGCCAGGCCGACGATGCCGCTGATGGCGCCGATGTTGGCCGGGTAGTCGTCGCTGATGTACTTGAAGACGCTCGCCTTGCCGAAGGCGAAGGCAATGCCCAGGATGAACATCAGCGCGGTGAACGTGTACACGTTCAGGCCCAGGTGAAAGGTCTTGGCGCCGTCCACGGTCAGGATGCTGAAGTCGGTCTGTGGATAGCTCAGCAGGAACAGGCAGATCCAGCTGACCCACATCACCCACCAGGTGACGCTGTGCGCGCCATACTTGTCCGACAGCCAGCCGCCAATGGCGCGCAGCACGCCGCCGGGCAGCGAGAAGCAGGCCGCCAGCAGCGCCGCCACGCGGATATCGAGGCCGTACTCCCCGACGTAGTACTGCACCATCCACAGCGACAGCGCCACGTAGCCGCCGAACACGATGCTGTAGTACTGGCAGTACTTGAGCACCTTGGGATCCTTGAGCGCCTTGAGCTGGTCGGTGAACTTGACGTTGCTCGGCACCAGGTGCGCCGGGTCGCTGTAGCTGAACAGCCAGAACAGCACCAGCGTGCCCAGCATGATGGCCGCATAGACATGCGGCACCATGGTCCAGCCAAAGGCCACCAGCAGCACCGGGGCGACGAACTTGTTCACCGCGGCGCCCGAGTTGCCGGCGCCGTACACGCCCATGGCCGTGCCCTGGCGGTTCTTGGGGAACCAGCGCGCCACATAGGGCGTGCCCACCGAGAACGAGCCGCCGGCCAGGCCGACGAAAAGACCAATGGTGAGGAAGTGCCAGTACTCGGTGGCATAGCCCATCATCCAGATGGCCGGCACGGTGACGGCCATGAGCACCGCCATGACGATGCGCCCGCCGTACTTGTCGGTCCAGATGCCCAGCGGCACGCGGATCAGCGAACCGGTCAACACCGGCATGGCCGTGAGCAGGCCGAACTGGGTCGAGCTGAGGTTCAGCATTTTCTTGATCGGAATGCCGATCACGCCGAACATCATCCAGACCATGAAGCAGACCGTGAACGCCAGTGTGCTGACGACCAGGACCGACCAGGCCTGCCGGGTGCGTTGCGGACTGGGGCCCGCAGACAGCGGTGCTTGTGCCATTGCGCGATACCTCTCTTGTGTTTGTAGAGGGATCGTCGCCTGCCATGGCGTCTTCGGCCATCCTCCTGCCGAGGCATGCCCGCGTGGCAAAAGAACTAGGCGCCGCCCCGGCCGCCTCGTCCCAAAGAACTAGGCGACGCGCTGGCGGTCGGTGGCGTACACCGCGGCCTGCACGCGCGAGGTCAGCTCGAGTTTGCGCAGGATGTGCTGCACGTGGATCTTCACGGTGGTCTCGGCAATGTCGAGCGTGCGCGCGATTTCCTTGTTGCTGGCGCCGCGGGCGATCTCGCGCAGCACCTCTTCTTCGCGCGGCGTCAACGCCGCCGGTGCCGGCGCGGCCTCGTCCGGCATGGCGCAGGGCGCCGCGGCCGCGCCGTCCGCGGGCGCCGGGCTGTCCT
The DNA here is from genome assembly GCF_012931925.1 of Acidovorax sp. SRB_24. Classification (NCBI taxonomy): domain Bacteria; kingdom Pseudomonadati; phylum Pseudomonadota; class Betaproteobacteria; order Burkholderiales; family Comamonadaceae; genus Acidovorax; species Acidovorax sp. SRB_24. The sequence continues at coordinate 17,847 of NZ_MWOM01000041.1, read as the reverse complement.
GCGCCTGGAACGCCGCCACCAGCTTGCCCATCAGTTCGAGGCTTACCACCGGCTCGCCGCGCACGGCGCGGCGGATGGCATCGGCCAGCAGGTCGCCATCGATGGTCTTGAGCAGGTAGCCATGCGCGCCATTGCGCAGTGCCATGGCCAGGTCCTGCGCGTCTTCGCTCACGGTCAGCATCAGCACGCGCGCGAGCGGCAGCTGCTGGCGCAGGTCCTTGATGGCATCGATGCCGCTCACGCCAGGCAAATGGTTGTCCATCAGGACCACGTCGGGCTGCAGCGCGGGCGCCAGCCGCAGCGCCTGCGCGGCGTCCCCTGCCTCGCCCACCACCTGCAGATCTTCATCCTGCCCCAGCAGCGCCACCAGGCCGCGGCGGAACAGGGTGTGGTCATCCACTACGAACAGCTTGATGGGGGCGGGTGGTCGGTTCATGCGCTTGCGTGGTTGGGTGCAATGGGAAAGAAGGTGCCGCAAGGGCGGCGGCGTTGCCGCTGGCCAGGGGTGCGCCCGCCGCGCTGGCCGGCAGCTCGATGCACACGGTGGTGCCCTGGCCGGGAGCCGAGCGCACGTGCACGTGCGCGCCAATGCCGCGCGCGCGCTCATGCATGATGCCCAGGCCCACGTGCACCGATTCCGGCGCGGTGGCCACCATGTCAAAGCCCACACCGTCGTCCTGCACCTCGAAGCGCCAGTGCGGATGGCGCTGCGCGCGCAGTTGCACCCGGCTCGCGTGCGCGTGCTTGCGCACGTTCGACAACGCCTCCTGCAGCATGTGCAGCACCTGGATCTGTACATCGGGCGCGAGCGGCAGCCCGTGGCCGTCCATGGCCAGTTCGGTGGCGATGCCGGTCTGGTGTTCGAACTTGGACAGTGTGGTGCGCAGCGCCGCCTCGATGTCTTCGGCGCTGGTGCGCGTGCGAAAGTGCACCAGCAGCTCGCGCACATCGGCGTAGCACTCGCGCACACCGACATCGAGCTCGGCCAAGCTGCGGTCGCGCCCGGAGATGTTGTTCTTGGCCACGGCGTCGCGCAGCAACTGGCTCTGGATCTTCAGGAACGCGAGCGACTGGGCGATCGAGTCGTGCAGTTCGCGCGCCAGCAGGCCGCGCTCCTCGGCCACGGCGGCTTCGCGCTCGAGCGCCGCTGCGCGCAGCCCTTCCATGGAGCTGGCCAGGTGGCGCACCATGGCTTCGAGCAGTTCGCGCATGTCGTCCGTCAGCTCGACGGGCGTGCGGAAGAACAGGTTGAGCTCGCCGAGCACGCGCTGGTGTACCACCACCGGCAGCGCCACCAGGGTGGCATAGCCCGCCTCCTGGCAGTGCGCCAGCAGCATGCTGGACGTGGGCACGATCGGAATCACCCGGGTGCGCGCTTTTTGCTGCGGCTGGCCGCACAGGCAGCTGCCGGCGTGCAGGCACTGCTCCTGCTCGGCCATGGCACGCGGCAGGCCGTCGGTGGCCAGGATCACATAGCGCTCGTTGCCCTCGTCGGACCAGCGCACCACCGCCGCGTCGGCCCGGGAGATGCGGCGCGCCTGCTGCACGAAGCCCTGCGCCAGCACTTCCAGGCTGGGCGCCTCGGAGGCCTTGGCGCTGACCTCGTACAGCGCAGCCAGGCGCTGGCTCTTGTCTTCGATGCTGGCGGTTTTTTCGCGCACCTTGCGCTCGAGGTCGGTGTGCGAGGCCTGCAAGGCCTGCGCCATGCGGTTGAAGCCCGCGGCCAGTTCGCCGAACTCGTCATCGGACTCCACCGCCAGGCGCGTGTCGAGCGCGCCCTGGCGCATGCGCGCGAGCGCCTGGTGCAGGCGTGCCACCGGGTTGAGCACGACCCAGTAACTGAGGGCCATGAAGGCCACGGCCGCCGCGATGGCCAGGCCCATCATGGACAGCTGCAGCAGGTGCAGCACCGAAGTCCAGCGCGCGCTTTCAAGCTCGATCGCATGCACCAGCCCGTTGATGAGGCGCACGTTCGCATCGGCCTGCGCCACCACCTGCTGCACCGGGGGCGGCGGCTCCGCCGTCCACTGCGCGCGCGTGCTCGCCCAGGCGGTGCGCACCTCGGTAAAGCGCGTGTGCGTGTCCTCGCCCCAGGGCACGAACAGCGGGCGCGCCGGGTCGCCGGTACGCAGCAGTTCCAGGCTGGTGTCGAAATTCTGTGTCAGCGCGCGCAGCTCTTGAGGGGATTCGGTCTGCAGCGCCAGCGCCATGCGCATGGTGTGCATGCGCAGACGCCCCGCCTCGTTGACGGCCGCGGCCCCGCCTTCGAGCTTCCAGGCCACCCACAGGGTCAGCCCGATCGAGGTCAGCGCCACCAGCAGGAAGCTCGCACCCATGGCCAGGAGCTTGGTGGTCAGCGTGGTGGGGGCCTTGCGCATCGGGCCAGTGTAAGAGATGGATGTGGCGTACCGCTACCATGGCAGCCATGTGGATTCGCTCCCTGCCCCTGCTGCTCTGTACCGTGGCGCTGCTGACCGGGTGCGCCGCGCAGGCGCCGGCACCGGCGCCGCTTTCGGCGCCCGCACGCCAGGCCCTGCTGCCGGCCGACGTGCTGCTGCTGGGCGAGCAGCACGATGCCCGCCAGCACCAGCAGTGGGAGCGCGCCACCGTGCAGTGGCTGGCGCAGCGCGGCCAGCTCGCCGCGCTGGTGATGGAGATGGCCGAAGCGGGCCACAGCACGCAGGGCCTGGCGCCCGGTGCGAGCGAGGCCGCCGTGCAGTCGGCGCTGGGCTGGAGCGACGCCGCCTGGCCCTGGGCCGCCTATGGCCCCGTGGCCATGGCCGCCGTGCGCGCCGGCGTGCCGGTGCTGGGCGGCAACCTGCCGCGTCAGGCGCTGAAAGCCGCCATGGCCGATGCAGCGCTCGATGCGCAGCTGCCCGCCGCCGCCCGCGCGCGCCAGCTGGAGGCCGTTCGCGACGGCCACTGCGGCCTGCTGCCCGAGGAGATGCTGCCCGGCATGGTGCGCGTGCAGATCGCGCGCGACCTCCAGCTGGCGCGTACCGCAGCGGCCGCGCACCGGCCCGGCCAGGTGGTGCTGGTGGTGGCCGGTTTTGGCCATGTGCAGCGCGGCCTCGGCGTGCCGCAGCACCTGCCCGGCGATTTGGTGTCAAAAGTGGCGATAGCGCAGGCGGGGAAAGCGCCGAAAGCTATCAAAAACGAAGCGGATTGGGTCGAGGAAACGGCCCCGCTGCCAACGCACGACGCCTGCGCCGACCTGCGCCGGCAGTGGCCGGCGCAGGCCGCGAAGCCATAGCCCTCAGGCGGGCGCGCCGCCGTCGGCCTGCGCCCGCAGCAGCGCGGCGAACTCGGCGGCCGGCAGCGGCCGGCTGCGCAAGTAGCCCTGGTAGGTGTCGCAATGGCGCTCGCGCAGGAACTGCAGCTGGGCCGCCGTTTCCACGCCTTCGGCCACCACCTGCAGGCCCATGCTGTGGCCCATGGCAATGATGGCGGCGCTGATCGCCATGTCGCCCGCGCTGTGCGGAATCTCGCGGATGAAGCCCTGGTCGATCTTCAGCACGTCGATCGGGAAGCGCTTGATCAGCGCCAGTGACGAGTAGCCCGTGCCAAAGTCGTCCACCGCCAGGCGCATGCCCAGGTCGCCCAGGCGCGTGAGCACCTGCAGCGCCTCTTCGGGCCGGTCGGCCAGCACGCTTTCGGTGATCTCGAGCTCCAGGTGCGTGGCCGGGAAGCCGGTCTCGCTGAGCACTGCCTCGGTGCAGGCGACGAGGTCCGAGAGGTGGAACTGGCGCGGCGACACGTTGACCGCCAGGGTCAGGGGCGGCAGGCCGTCGTCGAGCCAGCGGCGCCCCTGCCGGCAGACCTCGCCCAGCACCCACTCGCCCAGCGGCCCGATGAGGCCCGACGACTCGGCAACCGGGATGAAGCGCGCCGGCGAGACCATGCCTTCTGCGGGATCGTGCCAGCGCAGCAGCGCCTCGGCCCCGGCGATGCGGCCCGTGGCGATGTCCACCTGGGGCTGGTAGTGCATGTGCAACTGCCCTTGGGCCATCGCCAGGCGCAGGCGCGCCTCCAGCGCCAGCCGCTCGCGCGCCGCCTGCGTCATGTCCTCGTGGAAGAAGCACCACGCGCCGCGCCCGCGCGCCTTGGCGCCATAGACTGCTGCGTGCGCGCCCTGCACCAGCGCCTGGCCGGTGTCGGCATGCTCGGGGAACAGGCAGATGCCGACGCTGGCACCGGCCACCACCTCGAAGCCCTCGGGCGAGCGCCACGGCTCGCCCACGGCCGCGATCAGCTGGCGTGCCACGGCCGCCGCGCCATCCGCATGGCGCAGGTGGCGCACCACCACTGCCATTTCGTCGCCCGCCATGCGCCCCAGCAGATCGCCCGGGCGCAGCACCGCCTGCACCTGGCGCGCAATGTGCGCGAGCACCTGGTCGCCCACGGCGTAGCCATAGCTGTCGTTGACATCCTTGAAGCGGTCCAGGTTGAGCTGCAGCACGGCCAGATGCTCCCCGCTGCCACGGGCCTGCGCGACGGCGCTGTCCAGCTGCGCGCTGAACCAGGCGCGGTTGCCCAGGCCCGTGAGCGGGTCCTTGTGCGCCAGGAACTCCAGGCGCTGGCGCTGCGCCTTCTGCTCGGAGATGTCGATGAACATGCAGACATAGTGCGTGACCGCCCCCGCCGCGTCGCGCACCGCGCTCAGCGACATGTGCTCGGGGAACACCTCGCCGCTCTTGCGCCGGTTCCAGATCTCGCCCTGCCAGTGGCCGGTGCGCTGCACGTGCTCCCACATGCCCTCATAGAACGCGCGGTCGTGGCGGCCCGACTTGAAGATGCGCGGCGTCTGGCCCAGCAGCTCGTCCTCGGTGTAGCCCATCAGCCGCGTGAAGGCCGCATTGACCGACAGGATGCGGCTTTGCGCATCGGTCACGACCACGCCTTCCATCGTGTTGTCGACCACGGTGGCCGCCAGGCGCCGGCGCGCGTCGGCGCGGCGCTGGTCCGTGAGGTCGGTCAGGATGCCGGAAAAGCGCGCCGGCCGCCCCTGTGCGTCCAGGTGGCGCTGGCCGCTGGCCGTGAACCAGCGGTACTGGCCGTCGAAACACAGGATGCGCACGGCCTCGCTGAAGCGCGCGCCCTTCGCCACCGCGCGGCGCGCCGCGCGCAGCACGCGCCAGCGCTCTGCCGGGTGCAGGCGCTCGCCCAGGGCAAAGGCCTGCGCAAAGTCCGCGCCGCGGTAGCGCAGCAAGCGCTGCAGGCCGGCGCAGGCGATGCCGCTGCGGGCCTGCAGGTCCCAGTCCCACATGCCACTGCCGCTGCCTTCGAGCGCCAGGCGCAGCCCGGCCTCGCTGCGCTCGAGCGCCTCGCGCGCCGCGTGGATCTCGCGGATGTCCTGCAGCGCGCAGACCAGGTGGGCCGCCTCGGCGCCCGCAGCGGGCACCAGCGTGACGGTGCACACCACGGGCACGAGCGCGCCGGTGCCGGGCTGGCGGCACTGGCGCTCGCCCTGGTAGTGGTCGATCTCGCCGGCCAGCAGGCGCTCGCGCTGGCGCTGAGCCCAGCCGCGGTCGGTGGCCTGCACCAGGTCGCGAAAGTCCTGGCCCTGCAAGGCGGGCACGGCCACGCCCGTGAGCTCGCTCAGGCGCTCGTTGGCCCACACGATCCTGCCGTCCATGCCGACGCGCGCGATGCCGGCCGGCGCATGGCGCAGCACATGCGCGGTGTGCTGCGCGGCCAGGGCCTGCGCGCTGTCGGCGGCCTGCATGTGCCGCAGCAGCCACCAGGCCAGGGCGCCCGTCGCCAGCACAAACACCCAGCCTTTCCACAGCTGGTAGCGCTGCACCGCCGCCACATCGAGCGCCATGGCGGCCAGCAACAGGTCGCCCGCCAGCACCCAGCACGCGCCCACGGCCAGGTACAGCACCAGCCCATGCCAGGGCCGTACCCGTTTTGTTTCGCCGCTTGTGTCCATCAATGCCCCACTGCCCCTTCGGGCCCCGGCCATGCTGCGACAATCCTGCCGCTATGACCCAAGCCTATGTTTTGAACCTGTCCTGCCCCGACCGACTGGGGCTGGTGCATGCCGTCTCCGGCTTCCTGATGGAGCACGGCGGCAACATCGAGGAAGCCGCGCAGTACAACGACCCGGCCACCGGCCTGTTCTTCATGCGCGTGCAGTTTGCCTGCATCGAACACGACCACTCGGCCCTGTCCGAGCGCCTGGCCAGCTTTGCCCAGCCGCACCAGATGCGCTGGAGCCTGCACGCGACCCACCAGCCCGTGCCCACGGTGATCCTGGTCAGCCGCGACGGCCACTGCTTGAACGACCTGCTGTTCCGCTGGAAGTCAGGCCTGCTGCCGGTGGACATCCGCGCCATCATCAGCAACCACCGCGACTTCTACCAGCTGGCCGCGAGCTACAACGTTCCCTTCCACCACATCCCCGTCACGGCCGCCACCAAGGCCCAGGCCGAGGCCAAACAGTACGAAATCATCGAGGCCGAGGGCGCAGAGCTGGTGGTGCTGGCGCGCTACATGCAGGTGCTGTCAAACGACCTGTGCACCAAACTGGCGGGCCGCGCGATCAACATCCACCACAGCTTCCTGCCCAGCTTCAAGGGCGCCAAGCCCTACTACCAGGCCCACGACCGCGGCGTGAAGCTGATCGGCGCCACCGCACACTACGTCACGGCCGACCTCGACGAAGGCCCGATTATCGAACAGGACGTGGCGCGCGCAGACCACACCGACACCGTCGAAGACCTCACGGCCCGCGGCCGCGACACCGAAAGCCAGGTGCTGGCGCGCGCCGTCAAGTGGCACAGCGAGCGCCGCGTGCTGCTCAACGGCCACAAGACCGTGGTCTTTCGCTGAGCGCCATGCGCAGCGCCGCATCGCCCGTCGGTCTGCCACCCCCACTGGCCCTGGCACGGCGCATCCCGCCGATCCAGTGCCTGCTGACCTTCGAGGCGCTCGCGCGGCTGCGCAGCGTCACGCTCACGGCAGACGAGCTGTGCGTGACGCCCAGCGCCGTGAGCCACCGCGTCAAGCAACTCGAACAGATCCTGGGCACGCAGCTGTTCGGCCGCGCCGACTTCTCGCTGACCACCGACGGCAGCGCCTACCTGGCCCATGTGCGCGAGGGCCTGGGCGCGCTGCAGCGCTTTCCGGGTGCGGCCGCCGCGCCGGGCAAGCGCCGGCTCAAGCTGGCGGTGACGCCGACGTTCGCGCGCGCCATCCTGATCCCGCGCCTGCGCCAGTTCACCGAGGCCTACCCCGAGATCGATCTGGCGCTGCAGGTGTCGATTCCGCTCCTGGACGTGGTGGCCGAGGACGCGGACCTCATGGTGCGCTTTGGCGCCGGCCACTATGCCGACGTCGAGCACGTCGAGATCGCGCGCGACGTCGTCACGCCGCTGGCCTCGCCCGCCTTCGTGCGCGAGCACGGCCCCTTCGAGCGGCCCGAAGACCTCGAAGGCACGCCGCTGCTGCGCAGCCCGCTCGAGCCCTGGCGCACCTGGTTCGCCGCCACCGGCCTGGCCTGGCCCGAACCGCAGGAAGGCTCGCAGTTCAACGACGTGGGCCTGATGTGCGACGCCGCCGCCGCCGGCATGGGCGTGGCGCTGGTGCGGCTCAAGCTCGGCGCGCCCTGGCTGGACAATGGCGCGCTGGTGCGCCTGTTCGACATCGACGTGCCCAGCCCGCACGCGCACTACCTGTGCTGGCGCACCGGCGCGATGGACCGCTGGGAATGCGCGGCCTTTGCCGAATGGCTGCGCAAGACCATGGTGTAAAACCAGCCAAATTGGCCTCTGGCGCTTATGCAGCAAGCGCCCATAGCTTCTTTTTCGATAGCATTCAGTGCGCTGCCCATGGCAGCACATTTCACATCCGGCTGCAATAAACATCACGGCGACGGCGCGCCACATCGCCTAAAGTGGCGTGCATGACCTCTGCCAGCCGCCCCCTTTCCGCCGCCCCGCCCGCGCCTGCTGCCGCCGCGCCGTCCGCGCGCGCCGCGCGCCAGGCCGAGGTGGTGCAGGCGCTGCTCCTGCACCTGCCGGCGCACGCGCTGCTGTGGCACAGCGAAGACACCACGCCCTACGAATGCGACGGCCTGACCGCCTACCGCCAGCGCCCGCTGGTGGTGGCGCTGCCCGAAACCTATGACCAGGTGCAGGCCGTGCTGCAGGCCTGCCACCACCTGGCCGTGCCCGTGGTGGCGCGCGGCGCCGGCACCGGCCTCTCGGGCGGCGCCATGCCGCACGCCCTGGGCGTGACGCTGTCGCTGGCCAAGTTCAACCAGATCCTGACGATCGACCCGGTCAGCCGCACCGCCGTGGTGCAGTGCGGCGTGCGCAACCTCGCGATCAGCGAGGCCGCCGCGCAGTACGGTCTGTACTACGCGCCCGACCCCAGCAGCCAGATCGCCTGCACCATCGGCGGCAACGTGGCCGAGAACTCGGGCGGCGTGCACTGCCTCAAGTACGGCCTCACGGTGCACAACGTGCTCAAGGTGCAGGGCTTCACGGCCGAGGGCGAGCCCGTCACCTTCGGCAGCGACGCGCTCGACGTGCCCGGCTACGACCTGCTGGCCGCCGTGATCGGCAGCGAGGGCATGCTCGCCGTGGCGACCGAAGTGACCGTCAAGCTCATCCCCAAGCCCCTGCTCGCGCGCTGCATCATGGCCAGCTTCGACGACGTGCGCAAAGCTGGCGACGCGGTGGCCAACGTGATTGCCGCCGGCATCATTCCGGCCGGCCTCGAGATGATGGACAAGCCGATGACCGCCGCGGTGGAGGACTTCGTGAAGGCCGGCTACGACCTCACGGCCGAAGCCATCCTGCTGTGCGAGAGCGACGGCACGCCCGAAGAGGTCGAAGAGGAGATCGGCCGCATGAGCGCCGTGCTGCGCGCCGCCGGCGCCACCGCCATTGCCGTCAGCGAGAACGAGGCCGAGCGCCTGCGCTTCTGGAGCGGGCGCAAGAACGCCTTTCCGGCCAGCGGCCGCATCAGTCCCGACTACATGTGCATGGACTCGACCATCCCGCGCAAGCGCCTGGCCGACATCCTGCTGGCCATTCAAGACATGGAGAAAAAGTACGAGCTGCGCTGCGCCAACGTGTTCCACGCGGGCGACGGCAACCTGCACCCGCTGATCCTGTTCGACGCCAACGACCTCGACCAGCTGCACCGCTGCGAACTGTTCGGCGCCGACATCCTGGAGACCAGCGTGGCCATGGGCGGCACCGTGACCGGCGAGCACGGCGTGGGCGTCGAGAAGCTCAACAGCATGTGCGTGCAGTTCAGCGCCGAAGAGAACGCGCAGATGTTCGGCCTCAAGGCCGCGTTCGACCCGGCCGGCCTGCTCAACCCCGGCAAGGTCATCCCGACACTGAACCGCTGCGCCGAGTACGGCAAGATGCTGGTGCGCGGCGGGCAGATCAAGCACCCCGATCTGCCGCGCTTCTGAAACCCGCACAGGGATTCCAGGCCATTTTGGGCCCAAACGCTTGCCAGGCAAGCGCTGGCAGCTCTTGTTTTGAGAGTGCAAAGCTCTCGCAAGATCCCGCTCTGCCCCCGCCGCTATACTGCCCAGCCCCATGACAGCAGGAGCTCCCGGCATGCGTTTGAACGCCTTTTTGCGTCCCCTGGCCTGTGGGTGTCTGCTGGCGCTGGCCGCTTGCAGCAGCGCTCCGCCGAGCCCCTCTGCGGCGGCTCCCACAGCGGCAGCCAGCACCCCGGCCGCACCCGTGCGCATCGGTATTGCGCTGGGCGGGGGCGCCGCCAAGGGCTTTGCCCACATCGGCGTCATCAAGATGCTCGAAGCCAACGGCTTGACGCCTGCCGTGGTGGCAGGCACCAGCGCGGGCAGCGTGGTCGGCGCCCTGTATGCGAGCGGCATGGATGCGTTCGAGCTGCAGGAAAAGGCCGTGGCCCTCGATGAAACCAAGATCCGCGACCTGCAGCTGTCGTCGGGCGGGCTGGTGCTGGGCCAGAAGCTCGAAGACTATGTGAACGAACAGGTGCAGCGCAAACCGCTGGAGCAGCTGACCAAGCCCTTCGTGGCCGTGGCCACGCGGCTCGAAGACGGCGAGCGCACCGTGTTTGCCCGCGGCAACACCGGCCAGGCCGTGCGCGCGTCCAGCAGCATCCCCGGCGTGTTCCAGTCCGTCACCATCGGCAAATACCATTTTGTCGATGGCGGCATCACCAGCCCCGTGCCCGTCGATGCAGCCCGCCAGCTGGGGGCCGATGTGGTGATTGCCGTGGACATCTCGAACAAGGCCCGGGGCAAGACGCCCGACGGCATGCTGGGCACGCTCGGCCAGTCGATTGCCATCATGGGCCAGAAGCTCGGCCAGGCCGAGCTGGCGCGCGCCGACGTCGTCATTCGCCCCAAGGTGCTCGATATCGGTTCTGCCGACTTCAGCCAGCGCGCCCTTGCCATCGTGGAAGGCGAAAAAGCCGCCCTGGCCGCCATGCCGCAGATCCGCGAGCGCATCGCCCAGCTGCAGGCCGAACGCGCCAACGCGCTGCGTCTGGCCCAGCAAAAAACGGCCGAAGCCCAGCACCAGGCCTGCCTGGACAACCGCTCCCGCCTGAAGAAGCTGGCGGGAATGGCCGGGCTGGACGACGCCTGCGCCCTGCCTTGACGGGCTGCAGGCGCACCGGCCGTAGCTGCATGGATATCAGCACCGAAGAAAACGCGCGGATGTTGGCCCTGTAATCCGCCTTCGACCCGCTAGGCTTGTTCAACCCCGCGAGCTCATCCAGACGCTGAACCGTGGCGCTGGTGCTCGCACTGGGTTGTATGGCCGGCAAAGCCGTTGCGGGGATATTGGCAATTTAAGCCCCCTTTCAACCCATAAGAGACCTCTGGCGGGTAGCCAAGAAACGGTCTGTCACACTACAGAACCTAGTGCGCCCAAGCAGTTCTGCCTGCGGCGTCTTTCTCGGATTGATATACCTGCATATTTATCCAGACATGCATTCCAAGCCAACGATGCAAAAGAGATTTTCGACATTCATCCGCAATGCCTACCATCGTTGAACACCAGCGCTTTGTCGTCCACATTGACGTGCTCGGAATGTCCGCGCTCGTCGAAAAGGACCCAGAACTCGTATGGAGTCTTCTGGGCCAACTTGTGGAGGCGCGCAAAGACGCGCACGCCACGTCGCTAACTTTTCTGGATACGGCGCAGACAGTCGCAACCCCACAGCACGTTTACACGGTCACGTTCTCGGACACCATTGTCTTGTTCTCTCGCGGTGCGGCACTCAACGACCTACGAACCATCCTGGTCATGGCAACACAGTTGCTGAGCAGGGCGCTCCACTATTGCGTCCCTGTTCGTATCGGCGTTGCCGTTGGCACCTTCTTCTTCAATCTAAATGAGTCCATGTACGCCGGACCGGCACTCATCGAGGCTTATCGCCTTGGTGAATCCGCCAAATGGATCGGCATCGTTACATCTCAGGAAGTCTATCGCCGTGCGATCGAAGCGCGTCTCCAGTCTGGGACCTCAGACATCGTTTCCCCCGCCAATATTCCTGTCGATGGAGGTGCACAACCTGGGTACGCGGTCAACTGGCCAGTAATCCTCAGGAATAGTATCGCGGCCTCGCTCCCAGTAAATGCCAAGCAGGTCTACGAAGGTTTCGCTCAGTATTTCGGCCCTTTTGAGGCGCTCGATCCGCAAGTGCGCCGAAAGTACGAGAACACTGCAGCATTCATGAATGCGAGTGCAGCCTAAATCGGCGTTTGGTGACCGCTTCTGCCAGAAGCCACAGGCGACTTGTGGGCGATAACAGCCAGCACACCAGAGACAATCCACAGCAACATCCTCTTTCCCCACCCTGTCCAATGACCACCGCGACCCCATCCACCCTCCTCCAATCCGGCAACGCCCTCGTCGCCCAGGCCCAGGCCGTGGCCACGCAAGACTTTGCGGCGGCGCGTGCGCTGTGGCGGCAGGCGGGCGCGCTGTTTCGCCAGGCTCATGCGGCCGACCCAGAGAACCACGAAGCTGCGCTGCGCGTCGGCCAGGCCTTGGTTGCCGAAGCGCACGCGCTGCAAAAGGAAGGCTCGGACGATGCCGTCGGCCTGTGGCGCGACGCGGCCGCGCAGTGCGAAGCGGCCTTTGCGCTCGACCCGCACCACGCGCCGACCGCCATGCACGTGGCCAGCTGCTACGCCTGGGCGCAGGACGCCGAGGCCGCGCAGGCCTGGGCACAGATCGCCCGCCACCTCCAGGCGCAGCACGCCGCCGACATGGCGGCTGACCGGGCGGCCGACGCAGCGGCAGACGACCGCGCCCCCGACTAAGCCCCGCATGGCCCGCGCGGGCGCGCCGGTTCAGCCTCCTGCCAACCCCATCGCCCGCGCAATCTCGCCCATGTGCGAGACGGCGAACAGTACCAGCCCGATCAGCCCGCCGACCACGGTGCCGTTGATGCGGATGGTCTGCAGATCCTTGCCGATGTTCAGCTCGATGATCTGCGACATCTCCTGCGCGTCCCAGCGCTGCACGGTGTCCTCCATGTGCTGCGCCACGAACTGCGCCACGTCGGGCGCCAGGCCGTGCACCCACTGCGCGAGCCGCGCGTTCAGCGCCTCGCGCAGTGCCGGGTCCTGCGCCAGCGACGCGCCCAGCCACTGGCCCATGGCGCGTACGTTGCGCGCCACCGCCGAATGGCCGTCGGCCAAATCGCGCTGCAGCGACGCGCGCAGGCCCTGCCACAGCTCCTGCACGTAGCGCCCGAGCGTGGCATTGGTCTGCAGGTAGTGGCGGATTTCGTCGGCCTTGCGCGCCCAGGCGGGGTCGCTCTGCAGCCGCGCGATGAACAGCTGCACCGCCTCGTCGAACTTGGCGCGCAGCTGGTGCTGCGGGTTGGCGGCCACCTCGGCGAGCAGGCCTTCGAGCGCATGCGCGAGCATGGCCGCGCCCTTGTCGCCGAGCCAGTCGGTGGGCAGCATCTTTTCCTTGAGCGGATGCTCCGTCTTGAGCCAGTGCACGAGCGTGCGCGCGATCAGCGTGCGCGTGTCCTCGCGCTGCAGCAGCGCGATCAGCTGCGCGATGGCGTCGCCCAGCAGCGCCTGGTGGCGGTCGCCCTGCGTGAGCGCGCCGAGCGTGCGCGCCAGGGCCTGCGAGAGGTCGATCTGGCCGATCAGCGTGCGCGCGGCCTTGCGGATGAAATGCTCGACCTGCCGGTCCTGCACCATGTCGAGCGCAGCCGACAGCATGCGCGCCACCTGCTGGCCCAGCAGCTGCGCGTGGCCGGGCGCCAGCAGCCACTCGCCCACGCGCGCCACCAGATCGTGGCGGCGCACCAATGCGACCAGCGAGTCGGCGTCGAGAAACTTGTCGCGCACGAAGCGGGCGAGGTTGCGGCCGATGCGGTCCTTGTTGCGCGGAACAATGGCCGTGTGGCGTGCGATGAACGGGATCGGCACGCGGTGGAACAGTGCGCGCACCGCAAACCAGTCGGCCAGCGCGCCGACCATGGCGGCCTCGGCCACGGCCTTGAGTCCATCGACCGCCAGGCTGCGGGGCGCGAGGCTCGTCGCCACGAACACTGCCGTGGCCAGCAGCAGCAAGGCCAGGGCGAAGCGTTTGGCGCGTTGCAGCGCAGCGGTCTGGTCGGGCATGGGCTTGGGTGCGGTGGCGCCGTGCAGGCAAAGCGCCAACGTAGCACGCTGCGCCGGCTGCCGCTGTCAGCGCAGGCCGCTTTCCAGGCATGCAAGCCAAAACTGCCGCAAACGCTGACTGGCCAAGCGCTCACAGCTATCAATCAATGAGCGCGCGCACTGCGACACACCGCAGCGCCCGGCGGGCACCCTGCGCAATGCCGCAGCGCCGCAGCGCGGGGCCGTTTACTTGATGCCCAGCAGCTCGACCTCGAAGTTCAGCGTGGCGTTGGGCGGAATCACGCCGCCGGCGCCGCGCGCGCCGTAGGCGATGGCGGGCGGGCAGGTCAGCTTGGCCTTGCCGCCCACCTTCATCTTCTGCACGCCCTCGGTCCAGCACGGGATCACGCCGGTGAGCGGAAACTCGATCGGTTGGCCGCGCGCGATCGAGCTGTCGAACTCCTTGCCCGAATCGGGGAAGGTGCCGCGGTAGTGCACGCGCACCGTGTCGCTGGCCTTGGGGCTGGCACCGGTGCCGTCCTTGAGGCTTTCATAGACCAGGCCGCTGGCCGTGGTGACGGGGGCGGCGGCCTGGGCGGCGCCCATAGCGACAAACGCGCCGATGGCGATCAGGGCAGGAACAAAACGGGTCATGGAACAGGTCTTTCTGTGGTGTGGAAGCGGGCGCCAGGCCCTTCAGGCCGGCACGCCCATCGCGTCGAGCGCGCGCGCCACATGGGCCACGGTGCGCTCGACGTTGTGCCATTTTTCGAGCCCGAACAGGCCGATGCGGAAGGTCTTGAAGTCCGGGCCTTCGTCGCACTGCAGCGGCACGCCCGAGGCGGTCTGCAGGCCGACTTCCATGAACTTCTTGCCGCTCTGGATGCCGGGGTCGGTGGTGTAGCTGACGACCACGCCGGGCGCCTTGAAGCTGTCGGCGGCCACGCTGGGGAAGCCGCGCGACTCGAGCAGCGCGCGCACCTGGGCGCCGAGCGCGATCTGCTCCTCGCGCACCTTGGCAAAGCCGTAGGCGCGCGTCTCGGCCATCACGTCGCGCAGGCGCACCAGCGCATCGGTGGGCATGGTCGTGTGGTAGGCGTGCTGGCCCTTCTCGTAGCCCTCGGCGATCTGCATCCATTTCTTCAGGTCGCACGAGAAGCTCGAGCTTTGCGTGTGCTCGATGGCTTCGCGCGCGCGCTGCGACAGCATCACCATGGCGCAGCACGGCGAGCTGCTCCAGCCCTTTTGCGGCGCGCTGATCAGCACGTCGACGCCGGTCTGCTGCATGTCGACCCACATCGCGCCCGAGGCCACGCAGTCGAGCACGAACAGCGCGCCCACCTCGTGCGCGGCGTCGGCCACGGTGCGCAGGTAGGCGTCGGGCAGCAGGATGCCGCTGGCGGTTTCGACGTGGGGCGCGAACACCACCTTGGGTTTTTCGGCGCGGATGGTGGCGGCCACCTCGTCGGCCGGGCACGGCGCCCAGGGCGCCTGCGCGCCGCTGCCCTGCGGGCGCGCCTTGCAGACCACGGCGCCGCCGCCCAGGCCAAAGCCGCCGGCGTCGAAGATCTGGCTCCAGCGGTAGCTGAACCAGCCGTTGCGCACGATCAGCACCTTCTCGTTGTTGGCGAACTGGCGCGCCACGGCTTCCATGCCGAAGGTGCCGCTGCCGGGCACGAGCACGGCAGTGTGGGCGTGGTAGACCTCCTTGAGCGTGCCCAGGATGTCCTGCATCACCCCCGTGAAGCGCTGGGACATGTGGTTGAGCGCACGGTCGGTGTAGACCACCGAAAACTCAAGCAGGCCATCGGGATCGATATCGGGCAACAGACCGGGCATGGAGCATCTCCGTCAAGAAAGGGATCAAAAAGAGGAGCGCGGCGCCCCGTCCGACCGGGTGGCAGCGGGGCCACGCGCTGGGCAAATCAGCTTAGCACGCAGCCGGTGCCCCGACCCGCGCCCCGCAGCCGGCCCGCGGGCCATGCCCCTGCCCCGGCCAGACGGGGCAGAGCGGGCTACGATCGGCGCTTTTGACACCGAAAGCGCCCCGATGCCAGATTTTCGCAGCGACACCGTGACCCAGCCCACCGCCGCGATGCGCGCCGCCATGCAGGCCGCGCCGCTCGGCGACGACGTATTCGGCGACGACCCCTCGGTCAATGCGCTGCAGGACCATGCGGCGCAGCTGCTGGGCTTCGAGGCCGCGCTGTTCGCCCCCACCGGCACGCAGACCAACCTGATCGCGCTCATGGGCCACTGCCAGCGCGGCGACGAGGCCATCGTCGGCCAGAGCTGGCACACCTACCGCTGGGAGGGCGGCGGGATGGCCGTGCTGGGCTCGATCCAGCCGCAGCCCGTGGAGACGCAGGCCGACGGCACGCTGCGGCTGGCCGACATCGCTGCGGCCATCAAGCCCGACGACCCGCACTTTGCGCGCACGCGCCTGGTGGTGCTCGAGAACACCACCGGCGGCCAGGTGTTGCCCACGCCCTACATCGCCGAGGTGGCGCAGCTGGCGCGCGCACGGGGCCTCTCCACGCACCTCGATGGCGCGCGCCTGTTCAACGCCGCAACCGCCAATGCCGCGGCGAACGGCAGCGATGTGTACGCCGAGGCGCGCGCCATCTGCGCGCATTTCGACACCGCTTCGGTCTGCCTGAGCAAGGGCCTGGGCGCGCCCGTGGGCTCGCTGCTGCTGGGCACGCGCGACTTCATCCGCCAGGCGCGGCGCACGCGCAAGATCCTCGGCGGCGCCATGCGCCAGGCCGGGCTACTGGCCGCCGCGGGCCAGCACGCGCTGCAGCACCATGTGCGCCGCCTGGCCGACGACCACGCGCTGCTGCACGAGCTGGCCCAGGGCCTGCAGCAGGCGGCGCACACGCACCCGCTGCTGGCGGGGCGCCTGGTGGTGCACCCGGCGCAGACCAACATTTTGTTCACCGATGTGGATGCGGCCGTGGCGCCGCAGTTCACCGCCTGGCTGGCCCAGGGCGGCGTGCGCGTGACCAGCGGCGCCCATGGCGGCCAGACCCGGCTGCGCTGGGTCACGCACCTGGACGTGGGCGCCGCCGACGTGGCGCAGGCGCTCGCCCGCGTGCAGGCGTTTGCGCTGGCGTAGTCGTGGCCGCGGCGCCATCGCCTATCTTTTTGATAGCTGAAGGCGCTTGCCTGGTAAGGCCTGGAGGCCGTTTTCATTGAAAATTCGCCGCGCCAGCGGTGGCCTGCCCTGCCGGCCCTGGCTTTCAGGCTGCGGCAGCGCGCACGCGGCCGCCAAAAATACCGCTGCCCACGCGCACCAGCGTGCTGCCGGCAGCCACGGCCGCTTCGAGGTCGGCGGTCATGCCCAGCGACAGCGTGTCAAACCGCTCCAAGCCCGCGCCGCCGGTGGCCAGAATCTGGTCAAAAACGTCCTTCGCGCGCAGGTGCAGTGCGCGCTGCGCTTCAAATTCACTAGCAGGCTCGGGAATGCTCATGACGCCGCGCAGCGTGAGCCGCGGCAGCGCCGCCACGGCGCGCGCCAGGGCCAGGGCCTCGCCCGGCGGCACGCCCGCCTTGGTGGCACCCCCGTCCACGTTGAGCTGCAGGCATACCTGCAGCGGCGGCAGGTGGGCCGGCCGCTGCGCGGACAGGCGCTCGGCGATCTTGGGCCGGTCCACCGTATGGACCCAGTCGAAATGCTCGGCCACCGGGCGCGTCTTGTTGCTTTGCAGCGGGCCGATGCAGTGCCACTCCAAGGGCCGGTGGCCCAGGGCGCACAAGGCCGCCATCTTGTCGAGCGCCTCCTGCACGTAGTTTTCGCCAAAGGCGCTCTGCCCGGCGGCGGCCGCTTCCTGCACGGCCTCGGGCCCGAAGGTCTTGGAGACCGCGAGCAGCGCCACGCTGCCCGGATCGCGCCCGGCCTGCGCGCATGCGCGTGCAATACGCTGTTGCACTTGCTGGAGGTTGTTAACAATCATCGTCATAATGACCGCCGAGCGTACCAAACGAGAGAAGGACGGATCCGTGGACATCACCCAGCTGCTGGCCTTCAGCGTCAAGAACAAGGCATCCGATTTGCACCTGTCCGCAGGGCTGCCGCCGATGATCCGGGTCCACGGCGACGTGCGGCGCATCAACGTCGACGCGCTCGACCACAAGACGGTGCACGCGATGGTCTACGACATCATGAGCGATTCGCAGCGCAAGGCCTACGAAGAGTTCCTCGAAGTCGACTTCTCGTTCGAGATCGAGGGCCTGGCGCGCTTTCGCGTCAACGC